>CAZGDJ010000040.1:0-9153 GCA_964524635.1 uncultured Rikenella sp.
CTAAATACTTCAAATAAAAGTGAGGCTGCAACAGGGTACGGAACACTTTATGGTGACATGATCGGAGGATTATCGGTTATAGGTGACCTGTATAAAACTGAAGTCTACAGGCTCGCCCGAAATATTAATGAAACAACAGAGATAATACCTGTTAACATAATCACAAAACAACCCTCTGCTGAGCTCAAACCCGGCCAGCTTGATATCGACTCTTTGCCGGCTTATGACATTCTTGACCCCATCCTCTTCAGATATATTGACCTTGAAAGATCTCCGCAAAAAATTATTGCTGATGGTTTTGATAAAGCAGTAGTAGAAAAAGTTATAAAACTTGTGAGATCCTCTGAATTTAAGAGACGCCAGGCACCTCCTGTTCTAAGGGTATCCGGCAGGGCTTTTGGTTTTGGCAGGAGAATACCCGTTATCTCCAGATACTAACAAAATTCTTTACTTCCGTTCATACAGGATAATTACAACTAATAATCCTACAACTCATTGTATATGTGTATGTTAAAAAGTGTTAATTTTTATTTTAAGATACATTTTTAATACCTTTGTCCATGTTATTTAACATATATCATGTTATATAAGGATTCATATATCGAGCAATGCCTTGAAGGCCCTTACTCGATGCTGAGAAGCCTTTCTGTGGAAGAAAAGGCGATGATGGCCAGGAATTATACGCGCATTCTGGTAAAGAAGGGGGATATAATCTTCAAGGCAGGTGACCGATCAACAGGTTTGTTTTGTCTCGCAGAAGGCAAGGTGAAAATCTTTAAAGAAGGCATCGGAGGCCGGGATCAGATTACACGGATGGTAAAACCTCAGGGGCTGATGGGTTACTCGGCATCAATCAGGGGTGGATCATATTATTCATCTGCAGTGGCAATAGAAGATTCAATAGTCTGCATTTTTGATAATGCGACATTCATGATGCTCCTGAAACGCAACTCTGACCTGGCAGTTATGATGATGAAAATGATGGCTGTAGAGCTTAACTTTTCCAACGACAGGACCGTATCACTGACACAAAAACACATCAGGGGGAGGCTGGCCGAATCTCTTATAGTTCTGCGTGATACGTATGGTTTTGAAAATGACGGAAAAACCATTAAAGCATATGTTTCACGTGAGGATATTGCATCTCTCTCAAACATGACAACTTCAAATGCAATAAGAACGCTTGCAATGCTGGCTACTGAATCAGTCATTGCACTTGATGGCAAAAAGATCAGGATAATTGATGGTCAGAGACTTGAGAAGATAAGCTCTCTCGGCTGATCATTCATTGATATATACCCTTTTAACCCTGGCAGGTATTGATGTAAGAATCTCATAGGGTATTGTTTCACACTTTGCCGCCATTTCCTCAATTGTCAGGTTCTCTCCAAATACTTCTGCTTCATCTCCTGCCTTAGTGTTCATCCCTGTTACATCAGCCATGCACATATCCATACAGATATTGCCTATTATCCGGACTTTACGGTGTGCTATGAATAGGCTTCCTATACCATTTCCCAGCTTTCGGTAAAGACCGTCAGCATAACCAACAGGTATTGTGGCAATTTCCCTGTCATGATCAGCAGCATCATCACATCCATAACTGACAGGCTCTCCCGCAGGGACTTTTCTGACCTGGGATATGACAGTTACAAACCTCCCTGTATGACGCAAAGCCAGCCCTTCATACTCTCCTATTCCATACAATCCAATACCTATCCGTACCATGTCGAACTGATATTCGGGGAAACGACAGATACCGGCCGAATTTAGGATATGAAGTTTAAAGTTATACCCCAGTGCTGACTGCATAATGTCCGCTGCTTTCACAAGCCTCTCTGCCTGTCTGTGGGTAAAATCATCATGCTCCGGATCTTCACTCGCGGCAAGATGTGAAAAGACTGAAACAACTTTCAACCGCTCCTCTTTCTGAAGCAACCCGGCTATATGTGATATCTCGTCCATATCAAAACCCAGTCGATGCATTCCTGTATCTATCTTGATATGAATAGGATAGTGCAAGACCCCATGTCTTATTGAAGCTCCTAGAAAGCTCTCATAGGATTCCAGGCTGTAAATCTCGGGCTCCAGCCCGTGACGTATCATCAGTTCCATAACACTTAAATCCGGGTTCATCACCATAATCGGAGTGGTGACTCCTGCTTCACGAAGTGCAACCCCTTCATCCGCATACGCAACTGCGAAATAAGTGATAAGATTAAACTCAAGCAGAGATGCTATCTCTGCTGAGCCTGACCCGTATGCAAAAGCTTTCACCATTGCCATAATACCTGTACCTGGACTCAGTGCATGTCTGAACTGGTTCAGATTGTGAACTACAGAACTCATGTTTATTTCAAGTCTGGTCTGGTGAAGCTGCCTCTCAAGGAGACTGCTGATCTTTTCAAATCCATAGGCCCTTGCACCTTTAATAAGAATAGTTTCATCACTGAAGGAAGAGCTACGGAATGTTTCGATAAAATCTGAGGTGGTTTTATAAAAGAGTGAACCAGGTTCAAAAAGAGATCTGTTACGCGAGATTACCTCACCGATACCGATCAGTCTTTCTACTCCTGCATTTCTGACAGCCTTTGCAACACCATGATATAAAGTAATCTCGTCTCCTCCAATCTGATGGAAGTCTGAAAGAATCAGAGTTGACTTCCCTCTGGCATGATTATGAAGAAAGTCAAGAGCCATAATAAGAGAACCGGGATCAGAATTATAATAATCTTCAATGAGAGTGCAATTATTAATTCCTTTTTTAACCTCCATGCGCATCGCTACTGCCGGCAACGTTGAGGTAAGCGACTTCAGATCGTCAGGTTCCAGACCTTCAGAAAGTGAACAGGCAATAACTGAAACAGCATTCTCAATAGAACCTCTGTCAGTGAAAGGGATTGATACTGGAAATTCAGCATCCCTGTAAGTGCATAATATGTTGGTGCCATTGAAAGTCGTTCCCGCCACACGTGCAGAAAGCGTGGCTTCCGTTTCTGAAAGTGACCATGTAAATGCATGCAGGTCAGAATAGTTTTTCAGCACTTCGTTTCTGACGTTTTTATCGTCAGCATTATAAATAACAGTTTTCGCTCCCCGAGCCAGAAGCAGCTTTTCAGCTGCTATGGCAGACCGGTCACTGAAGTTCTCACCGTGAGCATCTCCGACATTTGTTACAATCACGGTATCCGGCCTGATGATACTTGTTAACCGGTTCATCTCTCCAGGTTTGGAGATACCTGCTTCAATTACAGCCACCTGATACTTGTCATCAATATTAAGCACTGAAAGTGGAACGCCCACCTGTGAGTTGTAGCTTCGCGGACTACGTATTACAGTCATATATGCCCCAAGTATCTCTGAAAGCCACTCCTTGACTATTGTCTTGCCGGCACTGCCGGTGACCGCAATAACTCTGCCATGGTACTGATTTCTTTGCCAGGCAGCAAGTTTCTGTAAACCTTCAAGTGTATCATTGACTGTTATAAAGGTGGCTGAAGGCATATTCTCTGCATCTGTCGGAATGTTATCAACAAGAAATAGCCTGACACCTCTGCCGTATAGTGAGGTGATGAACTTATGACCATCATGATTAGGCCCCCTCAGGGCAATGAACAACTCATCATGGCCTGCACCTGATGATCTGCTGTCGGTCAGAACAGTCCTGAAAGCATTCTCACTTATGCCGCAAAGCTTTCCACCTGTAATTTCTGCCAGACTTGCAGCACTGATATTCACGTCTTTACCTGTTTATAGCTTTAATAAAACATGATCTGCAAAGAGGCTCGTAAATATCTTTCTCTCCCAGAACAACAACTTTCTCATCCTTTGTTTTTCTATGAGAATAATGAGCAAGATTTCCGCATCTCACACATATAGCATGAACCTTGCTTACATATTCAGCTACAGCCATCAGAGCAGGCATAGGGCCGAACGGCCTGCCCTGGAAATCCATGTCAAGGCCGGCCACAATTACACGGGTACCTGTGTCAGCCAGTTTTGTACATACCTCAATCAGGCTTTCATCAAAAAACTGTGCTTCATCAATGCCCACTACTTCTACGCCTGAAGCAAGCAAAAGTATTGAAGTGGCATTTTGTACCGGAGTTGACATTATAGATTTCTCATCATGAGAAACAACATTGGTCTCTGAATACCGCACATCAACTGAAGGTTTGAATATCTCAACTCTTAATCCGGCAAACTTTGCCCTCCTGAGCCTTCGTATAAGCTCTTCTGTCTTGCCGGAGAACATTGAGCCCGCAATTACTTCGACCGAGCCCCTTTTGCCGGCGTTATCTACCGAATTTTCAAGAAATTCCATACTACACTGAGGAGTTGCACCGTTCAATAATATGAAATGATTATTTCAGGTACAAATGATATTTACTTACTTTTGCAAAATAAACAAAAGCGATTGTTATAAAAAATAAAGTGCGATGGATTTCACTACAGCATTAAGCATAATTAAAAAAGACCTTGAAGAGGCACGCGCTTTACTTGAACAGATCTCTGCCACTTCCGAAACAATTGCCGTTGATGTCGGGTTTGCCCGCTCAAGAGTGCAGAGTGCTGCCGGGCTGCTGGATATCCTGCAGCAACTGAAAGAAAAAGAAGTAGTTATTGAAAAAAAATCAATGGAGACAAAACCATCACCTCTACCTCCCCAGGGCGAAAAAGAAGAGCCGGAATCATCTCCGGTATCAGCCAAAAGCGAACCCCAGCAGGTTAAGTTGCCTGACGGATCAAAGACAATTTTAGCTGATAAGTTCTCTGACCAGAACCGTCTTGGTGAAAAGATCACCTCAGTCAAACAGGATGAAGTAATTGTTTCAGTGAGAAGTGCTGTGCCAATTGATGATATTTCATCTGCTATCGGTATCAATGATAAGTTTTATTTCATCAGGGAACTTTTCAGCGGAGACAGTCTCGCCTACCAGGATACAATAAAACGTCTCAATGCTTCAGCTTCATTAGGTGAAGCAATGAAGATCCTCGATGAGAGCACCGTGATGGGTTCTGACCCTGCAGCACAATCATCCTTCGTCGACGTAGTAAGGAGAAAGTTTAATCTGAATGTCTAGACTTTTTCTTGTGCCAACCCCCATAGGCAACCTTGGTGATATTACCATGCGTGCGCTGGAGGTTTTGAGTTCGGCGGACCTTATCCTGGCCGAGGATACAAGAACGACACGCATCCTGCTGAATCACTACCATATCAATGTCCCGCTTCAGTCTCATCATAAGTTCAATGAACATAAGAGTGTTGATGCTGTCTGTGACCGTATAGAACAGGGAGCCAAAGTAGCTATTGTTTCTGATGCAGGTACTCCTGGTATTTCTGATCCCGGCTTCCTGCTGGTGAGACGCTGTATAGAACGTAACCTTGAAGTTGAATCTCTCCCCGGTCCCACAGCTTTTATTCCTGCGCTGGTTAACTCAGGATTACCCTGTGACCGGTTTTGTTTTGAAGGTTTCCTTCCTCAGAAGAAAGGAAGACAAAAAAGGATTTCAGCCCTGGCTGAGGAAGAGCGTACAATGATATTCTATGAGTCTCCCTTCCGTGTACTGAAGACTTTGCAACAACTTGCAGATGTTCTTGGGGAAGACAGAAGGGTATCGGTATCAAGGGAAATAACCAAGAAATTCGAGGAAACGGTTCGGGGGACGCTGTCATCTCTCATGGGATACTTTAGCAACAAACCACCAAAGGGTGAGTTTGTTATTGTTGTTGCAGGAAATTCTTTTAAAGAACATAATGAACAGGAAGAACAATGATAAACCTGCGAAATATTGTCTTTCTGCTTTCAATTCTCCTTTCGGGCGCTGATATCTGTGCACAGGTATTGAGGGGCAAAATAACTGATTCGTCAGGTCAGCCACTCTCTTATGCTTCAGTTTATATCAAAGAAATAAGACAGGGAACAGCCACCAACGGAGATGGCGAATATGAGCTCAAACTTCCTGCAGGATCATATTCAGTAAATTATCAATATCTGGGTTATATGCCAATCCTGGAAAGAATAACTATCACTGATTCAGATATTACAAAAAACGTTATTCTAACCGAACAGGTATTTATGATTCCGGAGGTACGTATCTCTGCATCAGGAAAGGACCCGGCATTTTTCATAATGCGCAAAGCAATCGGGATGGCCCCCTTCCACCTTAATCAGGTAAAAAAATACAGGGCTGAAGTGTATATCAAAGGCGGAGGCAAAATTGATAAGCTGCCAAAAATGATCCAGAAACAAATAAAAGTTGAGGCTAACGAAACCCAGATAAAGGAGGGACAATACTACTTTACAGAATCTTTGAACGTGATAACATTCACTGCACCGGATAAATACCTTCACCAGGTTATCTCTTCACGTACTAATATACCTATTGGAGAATCAGAGGCCTCTCCGCTGGATTATCTTGAGGCAAGCTTTTACCAGCCTGTGCTTGTAGATATTGCCATTTCTCCTCTTGCGCCGAATGCTTTTTCGCATTATGACTTTAAATTCATGGGTGCCACCTTTCAGGGCGATTACATCATTGACAAGGTGAAAGTGACACCAAAAAGAAAGAGCCAGCAACTATTTGAAGGTTATCTGCTTATCGTTGAAGATCAGTGGGCCATTCACAGCCTTGACCTTACAAATGAGAATATGGCCGGCACCATCAGGGTCAAACAACTCTATACTCCGGTAGAATCAGGCATATGGATGCCTGTCAGCCATGAATTCACGACCGACATATCAATTTTCGGTATAAAAGCTCAGGCATCTTATACAAGCGCAGTAAAATATCTTGAAGTAGAACCCGACAAATCTCTTTCACCACCTGCCGGATATCTTATGGCCGGGGCTGAACCAAAAGTATCTGAAAACAAGTCAGCCAGGCAAAAGGAGATAGAAGAGATATTCGCAAAGAGCGAACTTACAGCACGTGACATGTCTAGATTGTCAAGACTAAATGAAAAAAATACAGTAAAGAAAGAAGACAAAAGTTCGCTCGAAATAGTTGAAAAAACAACATATATTGTTGAGGAGGATGCCGCTAAAAAGGATTCTTCATACTGGGAGCAGGTACGGCCTATACCGCTTACCGTTGAAGAGGCGGAATCTATTCCGGTAGCAGAAAAACAAAGTGCAGATCTTGCTCCGCGCGACACCTCAACTCTGTCAATTTCTGTTGGTGGCAATAATCCGGAGGTAATAAAATCACCCGTGGCTAAGACAGTAAAAACAGTGTTGGCTGGCAAAAGATGGCAACCTTCTGAAAACACCAGCATTGGCTTTGATGGTCTTCTGAACTTAAGAAGCTTCTCATTTAATACAGTTGATGGCTTTGTTCTGGGAACAGGTCTGAACATGTCAACAAAAGCAGGTGATAAAGGCAGATTTTCACTTCACCCATCAATAAGATATGCGTTCAGCAGGAAGAGTATTATGTGGAATTTATCTGCTAACCTGCTTTACAATCCGATGACATCAGGGAGCTTTTTCATACGCACGGGAAGTGGCTCCCGGGAATATTCCACTCTTGGAGTCAATCCGCTGATTAACAGTGTGTCATCACTTTTCTTCAGGGAGAACTGGATGAAACTCTATAACAGTACTTTTATTACAATTGGTCACCGGGGCGATCTGTCAAACGGATTGCGTATGGTAGTTTCGGGCACCTGGGAAAAAAGAGAAATTCTTGATAACACTACATCATTTTCACTGTTAAAACCTGAGAACAACTTTACTGAAAATCTTCCCGCGAACCCGTTTATCAATGGAGATATTTCAGATAATACAGCTATTGTGCCGGTTAACCATAGAAATGCCACTGTGAGCGTTGAGCTTAATTATACACCTCAGAATCATTATCGTATATCAAAGGGCACAAAAGTCAATTTAGGTTCAAAGTATCCGACATTCAAACTGCAGTGGAAACACGGATATAACTACAATGATACCCTTTCAGGACATTTTGATATGATTAAAGCCGAAGCATCAGAGAATATCCGCTATGGTGCACTGAGTGAGTTCCGCTGGCGCCTGCTTGGAGGCGGCTTTATAAATAAGACTAACCTCCAGATGCAGGATCATTACTTCTTTAATACTCAAAAGTCTCCTGTTCTGACAGATAATTTTCAGGATGCTTTTTACCTGAAGCAATATTATTCAATTTCCACACCCTCTTGTTTTGCAGCAGCATATGTGGGTTATACAACACCTTACTTCCTGCTAAAAAGGATTCCCGGCATAAGCCGTACCCTGATGAGGGAAAACTTAAGTCTCGCCACCCTGTGGACGTCTGAGTATGAATCATATACCGAGCTTGGTTACAGCGTCAGTGAGATATTTCTGCTTGCTGAAATCGGAGTATATACAGGCTTTCGAAACCTGTCATATGACGGCATAGGTTTCAGACTTACACTGAGACTGAAGTAACAGATTAAAACGAAGGTTTTCTACCGTTATCGTCCGGTGAGAAATCGCTGAAATCTGAAGAGATGTCATTATTCATCTTTGATCCCAAGGTATAGACACCTGAGGCTTGCGGGGATGGGAATAGCACATCATCACCAAAATCATCAGGTTCGGTAAACATAGCACGATCTTCCCTGAAAAGAAGAAGGATCTCATCAGTAGGGCCGTTACGGTTTTTTGCCAGTATAATATCAGCAAGACCTTTGGTTGACAACCCGTCTTCATTCTGCATCACACCCATTTTTTCAGGCCTGTGAATAAAGACAACCATATCTGCATCCTGTTCGATGGCCCCTGATTCTCTCAGGTCAGAGAGCATAGGCTTTTTATTTCCGCTGCGGGTTTCAACTGACCTGTTGAGCTGTGATAAAGCCAGAACCGGAACTGCCAGTTCCTTGGCCACACTTTTTAAAGCACGTGAGATAGCGCTTACTTCCTGCTCGCGACTGCCGGCATCAGGCGGACCTGTCATCAGCTGAAGATAATCCACTATTACGATATCAAGCTTATTCTGTGCTTTCAGTCTGCGGCACTTGGCACGAAGCTCAAAAACTGAAATAGCAGGTGTGTCGTCAATAAATATTTGTGCCTCAGTAAGTGATTTAATACGTGTTTCCAGCAAGGACCATTCCTCAGGTGAGAGTTTTCCGTTCTTTATCTTCTCACCGGGTATTTCAGTCTCGGA
>CAZGDJ010000040.1:9163-14683 GCA_964524635.1 uncultured Rikenella sp.
ATTAATCTGTTTACCAGCTGTATTGAGGCCATCTCAAGGGAGAAAATCGCCACTTTTTTCCCGTGGTCAATAGCCATATTTCGTGCCATTGTGAGAGCAAATGCTGTCTTACCCATGGAAGGCCTTGCAGCAATGATCACCAGTTCCGACTTCTGCCAGCCTGAGGTGAGCCTGTCGAGTTTGGTGAAACCTGAAGGCACACCCACAAGAGCTTCCTCTTTCTTTCCCAGCTCCTCTATCTCAGACAGAGCCTGTTTTATAACCTCATGTATAGGAGCTACTTCATGCTTTATATTGCCTTCTGCAATACGGAATAACTCATCCTCACTCCTGTCTAAAAGCTCTGTCACATCAAGAGTATCCTCGTAGACCATATTTTGAATGAGTGTCGAAGTACGTATAAGCTCACGCTGAATATACTTCTGCATTACAATGCGGGCATGATATTCAATGTTGGCGGCTGAGACAACTTTTGAAGTCAGCTCAGTCAGGTAGACCGGACCACCTGCTTCTTCCAGATTACCTGCACGTTTCAGCTCCTGGGTAACGGTAAGAAGATCTATTGGCTGATCTTTCTTGTTAAGTTCAACAATGGCGGTAAATATCTTTTGATGAGCTGAAGAATAAAACACATCAGGTCTAAGCATGTCAACGATCATCCTTGCGGCTTCAATCTCAAGCATCGATGCTCCGAGAACAGCCTCTTCCATTTCTGGTGACTGAGGCGGAATGCGTCCGCCCTCAGGTATGACCATTACTGAGGGCTTTTTCTCCTGACGCGATTTCTGTGAAGTGGGTGGCATTATTATATACTATTGAAATATAATTACTTACATTGTCCATTATGTAAACAGGACAGGTATCAAATTTAGCAATAACAGTTCATGGGGCTTATTCCTCATCTTTTTTGTTTCAAACATTTCTATGTTAACAAGATGTTGAAAAATGATATCCCATAAAAAAGTCAAGGATATTTGAAAAGTTCATATACTTTTGAGGTCTGAACAGGGATAAAATGGTAGTCTTTCCTAAAGCTAAGATAAATATAGGTTTAAGGATTGTTGAGAAGAGGCCAGATGGTTTTCACAACATTGAGACATTCTTTTACCCTGTTGATCTTGCAGATGCCCTTGAGTTTGTAGTCCGGAAAGACGGCCGCAAAAGTGACTCATTGAAGGTGACAGGTGTTATGGATGATAATGATCCGGAGAATAACCTTGTTATGAAAGCTGTAAGGCTAATGCGTGAGTCATTTGATTTTCCCTGGTTAAAGATTCATTTGCACAAGGCTATCCCTGTCGGGGCTGGTCTCGGGGGTGGTTCATCAGACGCAGCAGGGATGCTCAGGGCTTTGAACAGGTATTTCAGATTTGGGCTTAATTCGGAAGAGTTGCGCTCCTTTGCCGGCAGACTTGGCAGTGATGCCCCATTTTTTATTGACAGCACCCCGTCATTTGCTGAGGGTGTAGGGAACATATTATCAGAAGTGCCTCTTGATCTTAATGACTACACAATCTGCCTGCTTTATCCTGGTCTTAATATAAATACTTCTGAAGCATATGCCGGTTGCATCCCTGGCCGGTCAAGGTCTTCTTTAAAGCAATATCTTGATATGCCGTTGGATGAGTGGCGTGGAAAAATGGTCAATGACTTTGAAGCGAATGTTTTTCAGAAATATCCGGAAATCGGTGAGATCAAACTGGCATTATATGAAGCCGGAGCTCTTTATGCATCTCTTTCAGGCAGCGGATCAACGGTTTACGGGATCTTCAGGGAAGAAACAACTCTTCCTGATCATCTTTCAAAACACCTGCTCACTGCAGTTCATCTCTGATATCTTTCCTTCGCCCTAAATAATCTCTACCAGAACAGCTTTCTTGGTGACTTTGTCGCCCGGTTTTACATTTATTGACCTGACAATGCCGTCAGTATGACTTTTAAGCCTGTTCTTCATCTTCATTGCATCAAGGATAACAATATCGTCTCCTTTTGAAACACTGTCACCTTCCTTTACAAGAACCTCTATAATCGTTCCGGGGATGAAGCTGCAGATGAGTCCTGGTTTTTCAGGAGCGTAAGGCTTCCTGCCGGCGAAACTTGCGCTTATTCGTGTGGAATATTGAGTATGATCAATATTCAGTTTATCTGGTTCTTTCTTTTCCATGTCATTTTTCTTGATGCGCATCAGAATGGAGGCAATCCATGTTTCTTCCAAGGTGTCTGAACGTCTTTATTCTCTGAAATTTCCAGTGCATGCAAAAGAAGTTTCCGCGTTTCTGATGGCTCTATGACCGCATCAACGTAACCACGTGAAGCAGCCACATAGGGATTGGCAAACTTTTCTTTATACTCTTCTACTTTCTGACGGCGAACCTCTTCAGGATTGGATGCTGTTGTTATTTCTTTACGGAAAATAATATTGGCAGCTCCCTCAGGGCCCATGACAGCTATTTCTGCTGTGGGCCATGCAAAGACAAAATCAGCGCGCAGATGACGTGAACTCATTGCAATATAACCTCCTCCGTAAGCCTTGCGGAGAATTACAGTCAGCTTGGGAACGGTAGCTTCACTGTATGCATACAGCACCTTTGCACCATGACGAATTACACCTGCATGTTCCTGGTCTACCCCCGGCAAATACCCCGGAAGATCAACAAAAGTTATCAGCGGGATGTTAAACGCATCGCAGAAACGAATGAAACGAGCAGACTTGTCTGAGGAATCAACGTCGAGAACACCTGCCATCTCAACAGGTTGATTAGCCACAAATCCAACTGTTGTACCTCCAAGACGACCGAATCCGATAACAATATTTCTTGCCCACATCTCCTGTACTTCAAAGAAATCCGATCCGTCAGCTACTGCCCTGATCACATCCTTTACATCGTATGGCAAGGTAGGATCTCCGGGAACGATCTTTTCTATTTCATATCTCTTGTCGGGCAAGACAGAGTTTTTCTTCTCAGCCTTTACCTCATTATTCTTGGGGATCAATGAAATAAGCTTTTTTATCTGCCCAAAGCACTCCTCCTCTGATCTGGCGAAAAAATGTGCATTGCCTGAAGTTTCGCAATGAACTCTTGCACCACCGAGGTCTTCCATTGATATCTCCTCTCCCAGAACGGTTTTTATTACTTCAGGGCCGGTAATAAACATTTTTGAGATATTCTCAACCACGAAAACAAAATCAGTGAGAGCGGGAGAATAGACAGCTCCACCGGCACATGGTCCGAGTATTACCGAAATCTGAGGGATCACTCCGCTTGAGATGGTATTACGGAAAAAGATCTCACCATAACCTGCCAGAGAGTTAACGCCCTCCTGGATGCGTGCTCCTCCGGAGTCATTTATGCCAATAAGCGGAATTCTCATTTTAAGCGCATGATCCATGATTTTCGTGATCTTGCGCGAGTGCATAAGACCCAGTGATCCTCCCGCAACGGTGAAATCCTGAGCAAAGATCGCAACAGGGTCACCGTTTACAGATCCGGTACCAATAACAACTCCATCACTGGGGAGACGTTTCTTATCCATTCCAAAATCACGGGCATCATGCTCAACAAACATATCGTATTCGCAGAAAGTGCTTTCATCCAATATCGCCAGGATGCGCTCTCGCGCAGTATTTTTCCCCATTGCTTTTTGTTTCTCAATTGCCTCCTCTCCTCCGCCAAGAAGCATCTTCTCACGTTTCTCCTTCAACTCACGTATTTTTTTCTCAAGGGCCATAGTATATCTTTTTAGCTTATTCTGAAAAATATCTCCTTTAGGAAAGCTCAGGCAATGATAAGAATTTAGATGAAATGATATTATGACTTACAACAGATATTTTTCGACCTGACTTACTTTGGCGCAAATTGATACACACCGATTGCAACAAAAGAGTAAATGATATTTGGTATCCACATGGCTAAAGCAGGATCAAGGTCTCCCTTCAAAGAAAACTGGGAGGCAAATTGCAGAAAAAGAATATAGGTAAACGTCAGCATCAATCCCAAACCAATCTGCATCCCAATTCCTCCCCTGATTTTTCTAGATGATAAAGAAACACCTATCAGTGTCAGGACAAAAAATGAAAAGGGAGCCGCCAATCTTCGGTGTTTTTCATTTAGATATAGTTTCAGTTCGTCAGAACCCTGTTGCTTCAGAACATCAATATAACCACTCAGTTCGCCATATGTCATGGTATTGACGAACTGTGGTGACCGGGCGAACTCTGATGGTGTAACATTCAGTACCGTATCTATTCTCCTTCCCGTTGTCAGTCTTTCACCCAGACTGTCAGTCTCCCTTATGACATACCACCATGCTCCCCACTTGTTTGCCACAGTATCCCACCTTACAATGTTGGCGCTGAGTTTTGATTCAAGCCTGCCATGTCCGTCAAATTTCTCCATGCTGAAATTACGTCCTGTATTGGTCATTGCATTGTATGACTCCATGTAAATATATACGTTGGGATAAACCTGTCTGTGGATTGATGAAACCATAATCTTCTTGAAACCAGGGTCACGCCAGTATTTCTCTTCAAATCCCAGCCTGACAATGCTTGAAGGTGGTATAACATAATTAGTCAGTACAAAAGCGAAAATTGCGATAAATGCTGCCGACATAAAATAAGGCAGCAACAATCTTCTGAAGCTCATCCCGCTGTTCAGGATAGCGATAATCTCAGTGTTAACAGCCATCCTGGATGTGAAAAAGATCACCGAAATGAAAACAAACATTGGAGCGAACAGGGTGGCGAAATATGGAATGAAGTTGAGGTAGTAGTCAAATATAACAGCCTTAAGGGGTGCCTGTTTCTGGATGAAGTCGTCAATTTTCTCCGAAAAGTCAAAGATGACTGCTATTCCAAGGATAAGAACCAGAGAGAAGAAAAACGTACCAAGGAATTTTTTGATAATGTAGATATCAATTTTCCCGGGGCTCAGCTTCTTCAGGCTCTTTCTGAAAGTCTCTTTACTGCTTCTTCTTTCCATTGTGCAAAGGTACCATCAATTATCTTTTCTCTTGCCTCGGCTACCAGATCAAGATAGAATGCAAGGTTATGTATGCTTGCGATCTGTGCGCCCAGCATTTCTCCCGATATTACAAGGTGACGCAAATAAGCCTTTGAGTAAGTGCGGCTTATCTCAGAGCAGCTCTTTGAATCGATTGGAGAAAAATCATCAGTCCACTTCTTGTTTCTTATGTTAATTATTCCATCATAGGTAAACAGCATTCCGTTACGACCATTGCGGGTGGGCATGACACAATCAAACATATCAACTCCTCGTGCAATGCCTTCCAGGATATTTGCCGGGGTGCCTACTCCCATCAAATAACGCGGCTTATCAACCGGAAGTATTTCATTTACAACTTCTATCATTTCGTACATTACTTCTGCCGGCTCACCTACCGAGAGGCCTCCGATAGCATTGCCGGGCATATCCGCAGAGGCAATTTTCTCTGCTGATTTCCTGCGAAGGTCAGAGTACACGGCACCCTGAACAATGGGAAACAACATCTGGTCATAAC
>CAZGDJ010000041.1:0-1022 GCA_964524635.1 uncultured Rikenella sp.
GAAAACAACCCATAGACTATACCGCTGGCTCCCAAATGCCACGAAGGTCTTCCGGCAATCCACACTGCTAAACCGGTAAAGAGAAACAACCATAATAAAACTCTGAATGAAACCTGGGAATAAAAATAGAATAGCGCTGTTCCCAGAATGAAAACAGGCAGGGAATTGTTTACAAGGTGTTCAATGTCACCGTGTATAAAGGGCGAGGTAAATATTCCTGTTATTGAAGAAACCTTACCTGGAAATATACCCAGAGAATATAAATCAACACCAAAAAGATACTCAGACAACCTGACAATCCACATCAGGGCAACAAGCATGAAAGGCACAAACATGCTCAACAGCAGCCGCTTGCGTTCAAATTTTGCTGTATTGCCGGGGGCTGGGTCTGTGGTCATGACTGGTTTGCTATTACCCATTCAAACAAGACAAGTATTGAGGGAATAAGATAAAAGACAAAAGTAAAAAGACAAAAGTGTTAATGTGGTAATCCATTCCAATGCTTTTATCTTGTGACTTTTATCTTTTATCCTTCTTAAACTCCTGACTTACTTTTGCCATTTGCCTTTTGAATTATTTGTCTCTTCCGGGATAAACTATCCCGGTCTTTTTCCGTACGGCATCAAGAAGGTGTGCCAGTTCAAGCGAAAATGAGTGTGGTACCACAGCGCTCTGAGTAAGACCTCTGTCAAGACAATGCATTACCTCAACAGCCTCCAGCTGATACCCGTTTGCAGGTGGAGTGAACAGCATCTCTTCAACACTACCGTCAGAGTACTCAACAACCACATGCTGAGAACGATCGCGCCCTCGCGAAAGAACAATGTTTCCCTTCTCACAATTAAACTCTGTTGATATGCCAGCCATATTGTCAAATGAACAATAGGCTTCTGCTACTCTTCCGTCCACGAAACCGAATATCATTGAAGTACTTATGTCAGCGCCTGTGGGAGCTAAGACCGAGCTGGCTTCAATGGCTTTCGGGTATCCCATATATCTTAACATGTCCATTAATGGATAAA
>CAZGDJ010000041.1:1032-14610 GCA_964524635.1 uncultured Rikenella sp.
TCCCAATATCAAGCAATGATCCTCCTCCCAGTTTAATGTTATAAGTCCTTCTTTGAGGATCATAAGAACTTATAAATGCAAATTTCCCTCTCATATGAATGATTTTCCCCAAACTGCCGCTTTCCAATATTTCATTAGCCTTAAGGTAGGAGGGTTGAAAAGGGGGCCAAAGTGCTTCCATAAGAAACAGACTCCGTTTTGCAGACTCATCACACATGATCTTTACCTCTGCTGCATTAATTGACATGGGTTTTTCACAGATTACATTCTTGCCATTGCTGAGAGCAAGCAGAGCATGCTCAAGATGATGAGAGTGAGGTGATGAAATGTATACAATATCTAACTCAGGATCAGAAAGGAACTCTTCATAGGTTCCGTAGTGCCGGCTGAAACCGTATTCCTTTGCGAACCGATCAGCACGATGGATATCACGGGAGCCAACTGAATGAAGCTTAACATTATTCAGCAAATTAAGAGACCTGGCAAATTTGCCTGCTATGTTACCCGTACCCAGAATACCCCAGCGATATGTTTTCATGATACATTAATTTCTATAAAAATACTACAATATTGTTATCCCTTCACTACGATCGCTCTACACGAAAGGAATGTCCTTCTTATCCTTACTGACTCTTTCTGAAGATCAGGGCATTGTCTTCCTGTCCTCTGTCTTCCGGCAATACAGCCCCTCTCCTCCCAGCCTCCTCTCCCCAAACAGGGATGATGCCAGCAGCCTGAAAATGATATAACTGGAGGTCTATAAGGTACAAATAAGTGAGGCGGATGGGTAATAACTGAAATTCATTTTTCTTGTTAACCATTGATTATCTGTTATTTAAAAATGCACGCTAATTTATTTTCAATAATATTCTCAAATATTTACTACTATGTATTGCATAGTATTATTTTTTATCTATATCTTTGTAATGCAATATCAAAATGTATTAACAGGTACCTTATTGAACACACAATGAAAACCACAGTTAACATCAATCTCGGAGGGTATGCTTTTCACATAGATGAAGATGCATATGAACGCCTTCGTCAATACCTGAAGAATATAGAGAGGGAACTCTCAGGTGAGAGCAGCGCTTCTGAAATTATTTCAGATATAGAAGGAAGGGTAGCTGAGCTTTTCAGGGGCAAGCTGAACAACTACAAGCAGGTTATCACCATGAAAGATGTGGAAGAGGTAATGGCCGTAATGGGCAGCCCTGAAGTCATCAGTGGTGGTGACACATCAGGTGAAAGCACTCCGCGTTCATCGCGCCGAATGTACCGTGATCCTGACGGCAGGGTCTTCGGTGGTGTCTGTTCGGGTCTGGCTGCCTACCTGAACTGGGATCCTCTTATTATCAGGATAATTTTTGCCATCCTCATTTTATTTGGAGGTGTGGGCATTGGATTGTATCTGATCTTATGGATAGTTGTGCCTGAGGCAAAAACAACAGCCCAGAAACTGGAGATGAGAGGTAATCCTGTAACTATTGAGAACATCAAAGAGTCAGTCAAAAACGAATTTGAGACGGTTAAGAAAAAAATGAATCTTTAAAATGATTCCGTTTAACGGAAAACGAAAATTTTTTTGCCATGAATACGGACAACACGAAAGCACAAATGCGCAAAGGGATCCTGGAGTACTGCATCCTGGCAGTTCTTTCAAGGAACTCCTGCTATGCCATCGACATCATAAACGAGCTGCGTAAGGCCGAGGTGATAGTCGTTGAGGGAACACTTTATCCGCTCCTCACCCGCCAGAAAAATGCAGGTCTGCTGAGCTACCGCTGGGAAGAGTCTCCGCAGGGACCGCCCCGCAAATACTATGAACTGACCGAGCTTGGAAGAATATATCTGAAAGACCTGGACAAAGCATGGGAAGAACTTGTCGAATCAGTTAACCAAATACGCGGAAAATAAAAGGCAGCCATGAAAAAAACAATAAACATCAATATTGCCGGGCAGCTTTTCAAGCTTGACGAGGATGCCTATGAGATCCTGACGCGCTATCTTAATCATGTAGCAGCCCGGTTTCGTTCTGAACCGGGAGGTGAAGAGACTGTCTCCGATATCGAGTCGCGTATAGCCGAGATCTTTGGCGGAGGCAATGAACCGCCAACACTGGTTTCAAAAGAGATGGTGAAAGAGATGATTAACATTATGGGTGCTCCTGAAGATTATTATGATGAAGCATCAGCGGCAAACGGAGGACACATTTATGCCAGAAAGCAAATGTATGATCCGAATTCTTTCTCGGCACGTCTGGGAAAAGGATTATCGGATTTTTTCAGAGGTCTAGGAAAAGCCTTGTCAGGTGTGCTGAGGATACTGGTCATAATACTCGGAACAATTTTCACAATTATTGGCTTTACATTGCTATTTGCCTTTGTCTTCATTCTCTTTTTTCATAATGCCCCAATTCTGAAAGATGTTATATCTCCTGATTTAATCAATATTAATGCTCTGCTTTCTATCGTGCTTAACACCAAACTGGTAATCCCTATTCTTATATTGTCCGCAATAGTGATACTTCTGCCTCTTGCCGGCCTGACATACCTTGGTATAAAGCTTATTTTTAATATCAAAGAGAAACTTGGGGTATTCAATATTATAATGTTTTTGACATGGATAGCCGCTGCATGTGCCCTCGGAGTATTACTCTCACTTCAGCTTGTTGTCTACGGCAACCATGAACGTATTGAAGACAGGCTTGTGCTTGATAATCCGCCTGAAACGCTCTGGATCGCACCGGGAAAAACTGTCTCGTCACTGAAATATGATGAGCTGGCATCCGCTGATAATTTTACATTCTACAAGAGCTCAAACCCTGAGCGACTTTACTGTACAGCAGATCTGAGTATTTCAGCAAGTGATACCACAACCGGATATATTTCGGTGGAGAGGATCGCACACAGCAACTCAGAGAACGAAGCATATCTGAATGCAAGGGCAATAGACTTTGACTGGAGATATTCAGGCGACACACTTTATCTTGACGAGTTCTTCTCACTCCCGGAAGGAAGCAGATGGAGCGGCAGCCAGGTTGATATAGACATATCGCTTCCGCAGAACACCGTGGTGAAGTTTGTGAAAGGCTCTGATCATACCAGGTGGCTGTTCTGGATGCATAATCCTGATGCTACTATGTTCCGGATCACGCAATGGAACGAGGGTGAAGCATGGGGATGGAATATTGAAGAAATAAAAGAATAAAGAAGAGCACTTTTCTGTGCCCACGGATTTTTGCTCATTCGCGCCGGTCACGCTCATGTCGTGACCGGCTTTTTTTGCTCCTTTCCCTCCTAAGCCCTATATTTAAAGTCGAAACTGATTAACATAATACATGGAAGACCTGACCCTTGGTGTTGTTAGCCTGAGAAAGCTTCAGCCATCCGACAACATTGCGATTGCAGCCCTTGCCAATAACAGGAAAGTATGGGACAATTTAACCGACTTAATGCCTCACCCATACGCTGTTGCTGATGCTGATGTATTTATTAATATTGCTCTAACCTCTGAAGACCAGAGGATTTTTGCCATTACTTATAAGGAGAAGCTGGCAGGAGTCATTGGGCTGCACAGACAGAAAGACGTCTACAGGCTGACAGCTGAGATAGGTTACTGGCTTGGCGAGCCTTACTGGAATATGGGAATTGCCACCAGGGCAGCAAAGCTTGCAACCTATCATGGAATTACACGCATGGGATTATTGAGAATTTATGCCTGCACATATGATTTCAACAAGGCATCGCAAAGAGTGTTGGAGAAAGCCGGTTACATTTTTGAGTGTGTCACGCGTAAATCGGTGATAAAAAACGGCGTTGTGCTCGATGCTCACATGTATTCATTTATTGATGATTATCTTACTGAAGATTACCTGACTGAAAAGCATAAAAGATAATGCAGCCGGGGATAATGAAGGCTCTTGTTTGGATTTTTAACCTGACGGGTGTGTCCGGAGACAACCTTTGCCTATCTTTAGAATCCGATCTAAAAAGCCGATGACTGTTACAACAGAAAATATATTGCTCATTGGTTCGGTACTGCTTTTCATAAGCGTGCTGGCAGGCAAAACCTCGTTTCGGATAGGCGTTCCCACTCTTGTATTTTTTCTGGCTATAGGTATGCTTGCAGGGTCTGAAGGTATTGGAAGAATACCTTTTGATGATCCTGGCCTCGCTCAGTTTATAGGTATTGTAGCTCTAAACTTCATTCTCTTTTCAGGAGGGTTTGAGACTGACTGGGAATCAGTCAGGCCAATCATGTGGCAGGGCATTGCACTCTCCGTAATGGGTGTGTTGCTGACAACCGCTATTCTTGGGCTGTTCGTCTGGTGGGTGACAGATTTCTCAATATATGAAGGTCTGCTTCTGGGTGCGATAGTCTCATCAACTGATGCCGCAGCTGTTTTTTCAATACTCAGGTCCAAGAGTCTTGCCCTGAAGGGGCATATCAGGCCTGCCCTGGAGTTTGAAAGCGGGAGCAATGATCCGATGGCATACATCCTCACTATTGTCTTCATCGGCCTGGTACAGAACGGCGAAAAATCATTATGGTCAGTGCTTCCGATGTTCTTTTCACAGCTGCTCCTGGGAGGAGCCATGGGTTTCCTGTTCGGTCTTGGAAGCAAATATGTGATCAACCATATAAAGCTTGATTATGAAGGCCTGTACCCGGTACTATCCATCACCCTCATGTTCCTGACATATTCAGTGACCACAGCCGTCAGCGGGAATGGTTTTTTGGCCGTATATATTTCGGCAATATATCTGGGTAACCAGGACCTTTTGCATAAGAGGACCATTATGAAGATGTTTGACGGGCTTGCCTGGCTGATGCAGATAGTCCTGTTCGTGGTACTTGGTCTTCTTGTGTTCCCCAGTCACATCATTCCGTTTATCGGAATCGGGCTGCTTATTTCAGGGTTTCTCATTTTCGTTGCGCGGCCGCTGAGCGTCTTCATCACCCTGGCCCCTTTCAAGCTTCTAAACAGGACAAAACTCTTCTTCTCATGGGTAGGACTCCGTGGTGCCGTACCTATTGTCTTTGCCACCTTCCCCCTGATGGCAGGGCTGGAGAAGGCTGATATGATATTCAATATCGTCTTTTTCATTTCACTTACTTCAGTGCTGATACAGGGAACGACGATACCCGTAGTGGCAAAGTGGCTCCATGTTTCACTCCCGGCCCGTATCAAGGCGACCACCCCGGCGGATATACTGCTTTCGGAACCCATAAATTCAGAGCTTGCAGAATTCACAATAGCACCTGGAAATACAGTTGCAGGCATGAAAATTATAGACCTTGGTTTCCCTAAAAATGCACGTATTGCGTTGATAAAGAGAAATAAAGAATATATTATCCCCGAAGGCAATACAGTGATACTGGATGGAGACAGGCTCATTGTACTGGCCGGAAATAAAAACATTCTTGAGGCGGTGACAGAGTGCCTGCTTTCAGACAATCCCGGCTGCAAACAAGAGCAAGAAACATCGTGAATCAATATAGAGCTTATTTTTCTATCTTTATTTCACCTGCCGATATAACAAGATGGAACTTGGTGTATTAAAAGATATTGTAATCATTTTTGCCCTATCAACATTTGTGAATTTCATATTCACCCGGATACGCATTCCCGCAATAATAGGCTACCTGATAACCGGTATCATCGCAGGACCCAACCTGCTGAAGCTGATAAGCTCACCTGAAAATGTTGAGGTGATGGCTGAGATCGGGGTTATCCTCCTGATGTTCACCATCGGCCTTGAGTTTTCCCTGAACCATCTCCTGAATATCAGGAAAGTAGTATTCCTGGGCGGGTTCATGCAACTGCTGCTTACTGCCGCCGTGACAATGTTCTCGGCAAGGGTTTTTCATTTCGAATGGACTGAGTCAGTCTTTGTCGGGTTCCTGACCGCCCTGAGCAGTACTGCAGTAGTTCTCAGGCTGCTGCAGGAGCGATCGGAACTGACAACGCACTACGGGAAGACTGTGGTGGGTATACTGATATTCCAGGATATCATCCTCGTCCCTCTGCTTCTTTTCACACCTATGCTCGGAGGGGCCACAACAAATGTAGGGCATGACCTGTTGTTTCTGATGCTGAAAACAATTGGTATTATGATTTTTATCTGGGCCGGGACCAAATGGCTGATGCCTAAGGTGCTGCACCTTGTTGCCATGACACGCAGCCAGGAACTCTTCATGATGAGTATCCTTCTGATATGCCTCGCAGTGGCGTTATTGACCCACGAACTCGGTATGTCTCTTGCATTCGGCGCTTTCCTTGCCGGACTGATGATCTCCGATACCGAATACAGTCACAGCGCTTTTGGTAACCTGATCCCTTTCAAAGATATCTTCACCAGCTTCTTCTTCGTCTCTATCGGCATGCTGCTCGATATTGGTTTCGTTATTGATCACCCCTTGCTGGTCATAACAGCAGTGTTGCTGGTCATTATCCTTAAGGCATTCATTGGAGGCCTGACGGCCTTCGCCCTTGGCCATACCTTCTTCGGGACCGTAGTAGTGGGACTGTCTTTGGCTCAGGTGGGAGAATTCTCATTCATCCTCGCTGGACTCGGGCTGGGATATAACATTATCACCCCTCAACACTACCAGCTATTCCTGGCTGTTGCCATCACCTCTATGGCGCTCTCGCCTCTTCTGATCCAGGTCTCAAAGCCACTTGCAAACCTGATTCTCAGGCTACCACTGCCTCCATTTCTCGTCAACGGCCTCTTCCCTCTTAAACAGGTAGAAATACCTGAGCTAAGCAAGCACGTAGTGCTTATCGGAAAAGACTCCAGGGCAATAAACCTGGCAGCCATGATAAAAACTATGGGACTGCCTTTTACATCTGTGGTATTTGACACAGACCGTGCACGCAGCGAAATGGAAAAGGGTAACCTGACAATATTCGGCGACGCCACCTATGAACCAGTGCTCCGGCAGGCCTTTGTCCACACCGCCGAACTGGTTGTGGTCTCCGTGGGTAACCTTATCACCGCTCTCTCAATCGTGGAACACATCAGATTAATGAACAAGCATGCCCACATCATAGTCAGGACCAGGCATGTGACTGACATTGAGGAACTTTACCTGCTCGGGGCTAACCAGGTTATTCCTGAGGAATTTGAAACAGCAATTGACTTCTTTGAAAGAATCCTGGGCAAATATCTCATCCCCAGAATGGAGATAGAAAAAGCCATTGCAACCGTAAGGGAAGATAATTATGGTATCTTCAGGGAAAGACCTAAAGATGCCAGGTATTCATTGATCAAAGATATCCCTGATATTGAGATCGTTGCCGTAAAAGTAAGTCACCAGTCTGAGTTCGCCGGAAAGAAGATCCTTGAGACAGCCCTCAGAAAGAAATACGGCGTTACACTTGTCGCCCTGAAACATAATGACAATATCATTCCCAATCCTGAACCCTCTGTTGAAATAAATTCAGATGATATAGCTTATCTGTTCGGTAAGCCTGAAAAGGTGGCTGAAGCAGTTGAAGTATTTGCAACACCCGGCAGACAGCTTTAGATTTCCTGATCCTTCTCAGAACATTAGTCCCTGTTTTTTGTTCCTCTCTCAATACAGCTGATGATTTATATCATTTGGAGAAAGTACCGTTATGCATATTATTGCATATTGAAATCTAACTGAAATGAAATGAATAATGCAATTTTTTCCATTAACACACCGCACAATGAGCCTGTTTTAAGTTATGTCAAAGGCTCACCTGAAAGGGCGGCAATAGAAAAAGAACTTAAGCGGATGTCATCCGAAACAGTTGAAATACCTCTAATTATAAATGGTCGCGAGGTTTATACCAGCAACACTGCCAAGGTTGTCATGCCCCATAACCATAAGCATGTTCTTGCTACATATCATCTGGCCGGCGATAAAGAGGTTCGTGAAGCCATGGAAGCGGCAAAGAATGCAAAAGAAGCATGGATGACTCTTTCGTGGGTTGAAAGAGTATCTATCTCCCTCAAAGCTGCGGAACTTCTTTCAAAGAAATATCGCTATACAATTGTTGCAGCCACCATGCTGGGGCAGAGCAAGAATGTATACCAGGCCGAAATTGATGCTGCCTGTGAGTCAATTGATTATCTCAGATTCAATGCATATTTTGCAGGCCAGATATACCAGGAACAACCGCGCTCAGGCTGGGATCATCTTAACAGGCTGGAATACAGACCACTTGAGGGATTCATTTATACCATAACACCATTCAACTTCACAGCCATAGCATTAAACCTCAATATGTCAGTTGCCGTCATGGGCAACACCACAGTATGGAAGCCGGCATCAACATCATTGTTATCAAGCTGGATATTAATGAATGTTTTTATGGAAGCCGGTCTGCCTGCAGGTGTCATTAATTTTCTGCCGGGACAGGGCTCTGTCATCAGCAATAATGTCTTGAAACACCCTGATCTTGCAGGTATCCATTTTACCGGGTCTAACAGCACTTTCAACTCATTATGGAAAACCGTAGCGGGCAACCTTGAAAAATATCGTTCATATCCCAAGCTTGTAGGAGAGACAGGTGGCAAAGACTTTATCATGGTACATCAATCCGCAAATCCACTTGAGGTTGCAACAGCAATTATAAGAGGATCTTTCGAGTACCAGGGACAAAAGTGCTCCGCATCTTCAAGAGCCTATATACCTGAATCTCTCTGGCCTGAGGTAAAGAAATATCTCAAGAAGCAGGCGGCAGAGATTAAGCTTGGCGATGTGTCAGATTTAAGCAATTTCATGAATGCAGTTATTGATGAAAACTCTTTCGATAACATCATGAAATATATTGAGTTAGCAAGGAGATCACCTGAATGTGAAATAATACACGGCGGGAAAGGCGATAAAACCAATGGGTATTTTATTGAACCCACAATTATCCTTACTACTAATCCGAAGTTCAAAACAATGGAAGAAGAAATTTTTGGACCGGTGATTACTATTTATGTCTATCGTGATGATAAATATGAAGAGACTCTCCACCTTTGTGATGAGACGTCACCGTATGGTCTTACAGGGGCAATTTTCGCCACTGACCGCAGTGCCACAGTGAGAGCCTGCCAGATCCTGCGTTATGCAGCAGGAAATTTCTATTACAATGACAAGCCCACAGGTGCCATGGTAGGTATGCAACCTTTCGGCGGTGCAAGAGCCTCAGGTACCAATGACAAAGCCGGCGGAAGACTTAACCTTGTAAGATGGACATCACCAAGAACCATTAAGGAAACCTTTATTCCTGCCACAGATTTCAGATATCCTTTCATGGAATAATTAATTTATCTTTTTAAGCGGGGAGTTAATAATATGCCCCGACAGTTAATAACATGAACCTGGTTGGATGTTCCATCCGGAGAAGTTTAAATATCTTGGTTACTTATAACCGTGTACAATGCTGTCTGAATGTATATAACGGTACACATTTGAACTTTAACCGGATATCGCCATGAAACCTGATCAGAAAAAGGCGTTTGACGAAATAAAAAGCGTTTTTCTTATAATACTCGGGATCTTCTCCGCAAGTTTTGGATTAAAAGGCTTTTTGTTGCCCAACCATTTCATTGATGGTGGTGTAACAGGTATATCACTGCTTGTAAAGTATACAACTGGATTGCCTCTCTCTGTCCTCATTTTCATCATAAATGTCCCATTCATTATCCTTGCATTTTTTCAGATTTCCCGGACACTGGCCATTAAAACACTGCTGGCTATAGCCGGGCTTTCTGTTGTTCTGGCATTTGCAGAGTTTCCTACTATAACAGAAGATAAATTGCTGACTGCTGTTTTCGGGGGTCTGTTTTTAGGAGCCGGCGTTGGTTTTTCAATGAGAGGCGGAAGCGTTCTGGATGGTACTGAGATACTTGCCCTCTATCTTACCAAAAGAGTCAGTGTATCAATCGGAGATATGATACTTGTGTTTAACATAATCATTTTCAGTGCAGCGGCATTCTTCCTTGGAATCGAACCTGCTCTCTATTCCATACTCACTTACCTCGCGGCAACAAAGACAATAGACTTTCTTGTTGAAGGAATTGAAGAATATACCGGTGTCTCAATCATCTCAAAAGAAAGTGGAAAAGTACGACGTGCTCTGATGACAAAGCTTGGAAGGGGAATAACAATATACAAGGGAAAACAGAGCCTTATTGGGAAGAAAGCTGAACAGGATGGTATTGCTGACCTTGAAATAATATTCACTATCGTGACAAAGCTGGAGATACATAAAGTCAAGAAGATTGTGAGTGACGTGGATAAAGACGCATTTATCTTTTGTTATCCTATAACCCATGCCAAAGGAGGCGTTTTGAAAAAAAGGCCTCTGCATGAATAATCAGCTTTATGTCTGTTTGGAAGAAGGTCTCTTTCTCAGAATATTATAAGCACAGAGATATCCGCTGTAGATTGCGCCCGAGAATCCCCCGCCGGGCTTGCCCCATGCTGAGGCAATGTGCAAATTGGTCAACGTCTTCAAACTATCAGGATATTTTTTTGACGGTGTCTGCGCAAAACCATAAACGGCTCCCTCGGGATTAAGCGTAAATCGTTTCACTGAAGAGGAGGTTCCTATTTCAGAGTATTCTATCAGGTCTTTTATCCCTGGGATGATCTTTTCAAGCCTGTTAATTAATATATATGCGACCTGTTCCTTCTTTGCCAGGTAGCTCTTTCTTTCAAGTCCTTCCCAGTCGGCATAATAATCTATGCAACAAATTGCACCCACGCTTTTGCCTTCAGGAGCAAGGGCTGAATCAATCTGACTGTAGTCGACAAAAATGAAATTACGTCTTAAAAAATCATCATGTCCGTTTTTCAGGATGTCAGTCTGATTCCTGACAGAACTGTCAAATACGCATGTCGAATAAAACTTGTTCCCTAAGGTCTTTGGTGATTTCCTGAAGCCAAGGTATAAAGTTAAAAGAGAAGCGCCCGGCCTGAGTCCTGAAAATTCATTTTTCAGTTCCATTCCCTTCTGGCCAATGATCAGATCAGGCAGGTTCGGGATCGCATTGTTTGCCACAATTTCGTCGGCAAATACCTCCTGGATACCTGCACGACCTTTTTGCTTAAAGACTACACTTTCAATTTTGTCATCATTCAAAGTAACCCGTGTCACAAGATGATTAAGAAGAACCTCTCCGCCGTGGTTCCTGATATAACCGGCAAGATAATCAGATAGCTTTTGCGAGCCCCCCTTTATATAGCTTGCGCCTCCTGAATAATAACTACCCTGAGCAACAGAATAATAAGATAACGAAAGAGTATAAGGGTCATCATGAAAATAACCCAGATTGCCAAGCAGGATAAGCTTAAGATCATTGTCAGTGATTATTGAATCCAGAAACTCTCCCACTCCGACATCTTTTCTTTCTTCCTCCGTAGTTTTCTTTTTTGGCATCAGAAGCTGGTCAAAATAAGTTTTAATCCCTTCAACCTCATCAGGGAATTCTCTGGACAGGGTTTCAATAGCCGCTTCTGGTTCATGAGGTATTGTTACACAATACCGGTCATTTATAAATCTGTAAAATTCAGGGATTTTAATAAACTCAACGTCACTGAACACGTCAAGGTCATTAAAAATTCTCGTTTTCATGTCCCGCTGCGAGGGGCCATCCATCTCATGCAACCCAACCTCCAGTGTAAAGTCACCTCGCTGAAAGGTCGTAGCACAACCACCGGGGCGGTTATGTTGTTCCAGCACCAGCACCTTTCTGCCTTCTTTCGCCAGTTTAGCCCCGGCAGTCAATCCGCCAAGACCGGCTCCTATTATAACAATATCATACTTCATTTGATATCGGGTATCGGGTATCTTTTGAACTCTTTTGTCCTGTCAAACAGATACCGGTATGTAATGTAATGTTTTGCCGGGACGCTTCCGACTGAAATAAATATCTTCCTCATCTTTGGATTGAAATCAGCCACCCAAGAGAACTCTATCTCAGAATAATGAGGCTTCCGTTTAAAAACGTCAATAAGTTTGTAGATGAAAGCTGATTCAATTCCCAGACCCTGGTATTTTGGTATTACACCCATCAGCAACCCCTTTGCCCTTGTCATTGTCTTCTTCCTTTTCAACAAAACGAATTTTATCATACTGAAAAGGTCCAGCTTTCCGTTTAGATGTTTCAGAATCATATTGAGGTCAGGGAACATAAGGTAAATAGCAATAGGTTTTTCCTCAAAATAAGCCAGCCAGATAAATTCCTCATCAACGATTGCCTTTGCTTTCTTCAGTACTCCTTTAATATATGCTGGTTCCAGCGGCTCAAAGTTTACTTTAAACGATGCCCAGGCTTCATTGAATACCTCTGCAAAGTCATATACAAACTTATCTTCTTCTTCCCAGGTAAAGTGTCTGAAATTATATCCCGGTTTATTGGCTACCCATTCAGCAATCTTATAAACCCTCTCCGGCATCGGTCTGGTAATATCAAGATGAAAACCCTCCATCCTGTAATATACCTCAAAACCATAGGCTTCAAAAAGGTCTTTATAGTAGGGGTGATTATAAGGCACATCAAATGATGGATGTGTGAAGCCGTCAACAAGAAGCCCCCAGTATTTATCCGTTTCCCCGAAATTTACAGGGCCATCCATTGCCTCCATCCCTCTCTCCTTCAGCCATTCTCTTGCAGTATCAAAAAGACAGAAGGCAGCATCTTTCTCATTTACACATTCAAAATATCCTATCCCTCCAGTCGGTTGATCATATGTATTGGCAAGACTATGATCAATAAAAGCCGCTATTCTCCCTATGGGGTTATTTTTTTCATCAATAAGGACCCATCTATCAACAATCCCATGTTTGAAATATGGATTTTTTGCGGGGTCGAAAACTGCCCTGATGTCATTATCAAACGGACATACCCAGGTATTATCATTTGCATAGATAATACGTGGAGTGTCAAGAAACTTCTTTTCAGTTTTCCTGTTTGTTACCTTTAAAAGTCTCATACTGGCGGGGAAGAGAATTATTTCTTATAAACCTGTGCTACCAGAAGGCTGTATTTCTCGTTGATAAATTGCCTTCGCAGTTTTAGGGTTGGGGATAACTCGCCAGTGGCCGGACTCCATTCGTCCTTGACAAGTCTGAATCTGTTTATCCTTTCAGGCGGGCTGAGCCGCTTGTTAAGTTTTTCAATCTCCTCTGAAAACAGTGACTGGATTTTGGGATGCTTTATAAGCTCCTCATTATTTGAAAAAGTTATGTTCATTAATTTCTTCAGGTCATCAAAATATTTGAAGTTTGGAGAAATAAGGGCGCTGGCAAACTTTTCATGTTCTCCGATTACCATTATCTGGTCAATGAGAGGTGACTCCTTAAAGATATTCTCAATGATTTGAGGTGCAATAAACTTGCCGTTTGAAAGCTTAAAGATTTCCTTCTTCCTGTCAGTAACCATAAGGAATTTACCATCTTCAATATGTCCGATATCGCCGGTACGGAACCAACCCTCCTCATCGAATGCTGCTTTTGTCAGTTCAGGATCATTATAATAACCAAGCATCACATCAGGACCTTTGCAGAGTATCTCACCATCATCAGCTATTTTCACCTCCACA
>CAZGDJ010000042.1:0-14604 GCA_964524635.1 uncultured Rikenella sp.
CCAGATGACGTAGTGAGGGTGGTAGATAAACCTTATTACAGGCCATGCAGCAACTTCATAATAGGTTGTTCTGACCACTGTCACATTATTTTCTCCCCTGTAGCCGGGATTGGGCGTTTCACCATTAACGGCGTAGTTAGGTTCAATTATATAACCTTTGCCGTATAAGTCTTCATCGCCTATGAGCTGTACCCTTGCACCGCCGTCACGTAGCTGCTCTACCGTGAAGACGGCCACATCCTGGGTTTCAAACTTGTTCAGTGCAACTCTCAGGACTATGGTATGAACATTACCATCCACATAGTCGGAGACCGTTATATAGTCAACCATATTGTCACCGTTGAGATCAAGGTTATTAATCCTGCTGTTTTCAACGTTGAGGTTTCTCTCAAAGCCTTCGAGTGTTTCTGATTCCTGGAACAGGTTCATAACAGCGTAGAGGTTCAGGTTATCACCTGGCAGACCCAGGTACTCTTCCTGCATGTTCTGTGCCCTGACTGTCGTCATTGAGGCGACCAGAACTGCGAGAATCGATGTAAACATTAACTTTTTCATTTCAGTAGGTTTTAGAAGAACTGTCTCTTCGGTGTATTAAAATCAAAACCTGTGCCAAAGTTGTAAACGGCTGAAAATGAAAAGCTGATTTAAAAGAATACAATTGAAAGTCAAATAGTAAATGAGGTCAGGGTTCAGTGATAAAAAAGTTCAGGGCCTAAAACCCTGAACTTAATCTGGTATGTTTGATAAATTACATAACCGGAAATTCCACGGGAATTAAACCCTGAACCCTGAACTATTGACTTATTCCCATCTCCTTCAGAAGGAAGCCTGCATTGCCAAATTTCTCAGTAACAAAGAGAACATATCTGAAGTCTACTGCGATACAGCGCTGAAGTGAATAATCATACTGCCAGTTGCTTGTCATTGCCTCCCAGTTGCCATCGAAAGCTATGCCTATTATTTCGCCTTTAGCGTTCATTACAGGACTGCCGCTGTTCCCACCTGTTATATCGCACTGGTTAAGGAAAGCAACAGGCACATCATTCAGTTCAGGGTCAGTCCACTGACCGAAGTTTTTCGTTTCTTTCAGCTTCACCAACGATGCTGGAGCGTGGAAGGGTTCCTCGCCAGTGTTCTTATCTACCACTCCCTGCAGAGAGGTAAACGGGTAATACCAGACTGCATCAGCAGGTTTATAGCCTTTGATCGGTCCCCAGGTAAACCTGATGGTGCCGCTGGCATCAGGATACAAGGCTGATCCTTTCCACTCATATAGTGCATCAATGTAGTCTTTTCTAATTGCCGTTACGTTTACTCCGAATGCCTGAGTTATCTTTGATGACTCTTCCGAGATATCAAATACGCTGGCAGCGATGCTAATAAAAGGATCATTAAGCTTTTCAATTTCAGCAGTTGTTTTACCGATTATTGTTTTTACAAAATCCAGATCGCTCAGTCTGGATGTGTTATATGCTTCATCCACCCATTGCTCTGTAGTTTTACCTGAGTTTCTGAGAATCAGATCCAAAGGCTGAATTCTCTGATCTGAAGGAAGTGCTTCAGCCATTTTAAGAACCCTTAGCAGCATTGCTTTGTCAACAGGTTCATAATAGTCATTGTAAGTATAGGACAATCCATCCACGAATTCCTTCAATGCTTCTTCCGTCAGGCCCTGTTGTCTTTCTTCCTCAGGTTTATCCATCTCTTTAGCCACACCGTACACCTGGAATGCCACACCTGTAAGAGTACCTGAGAGCCCCTGTATAGTATTAAGTACGTTGTCCCTGTCTTTTGTTTTGGCAATAATATCATATTGTGCTTTCTCCCTGGCAATTACATCACCATATTTAGCTTTTCTTTCAGGTGTACCTGTTGCCCATGCCATGAAATCTTTCTCGAAATCTAATTTCTTCTGAAGGAAATTTGTCTTCTTCATTCCATTGACATTGCCTTCATAGTTTTTCATTGCGTTAGCCAGGCCTTTAACAAGGCTTGCAACCTTTATTTCACCGGCGTGATCATTTTTTGTCAGATCTTCACAGACATCAATTATCTCTTTATAATTCTTTATTGAGAAAGGATAGTTTTCATTCAGATTCCATGCGACAGAGTTTGAAGAGCGGTATCTGGTTGTAAAGCCGGGGTAACCGATAATAAAGTTAAAGTCACCCTCGTCAAGGTCTCCCTGTGCCACTTTCAGCCACACTTTTGGTTTATAGGGTACGTTTTCAGAGCTATACTCAGTACCAATACCCTTCGGGCTGACATATACCCGCATAAAAGAGAAATCACCAGTGTGTCTGGGCCACATCCAGTTGTCAGTCTCACCTCCGTAATTGCCTATTGATGATGGAGGAGCATAGACAATACGTATGTCATTGAATACTTTATATATATACATTATATATTGTCTTCCCTCAAACTGAGAAACAACAACAGCCTCCTGGTCTTCTGCCTTTTCAGCTTCAGTCATTGAGGCAACCATCTTGTTTATCTTCTCATCCTTTTCCATTGGGTCTTTGATGCCTTTTACGGCCTCAAGAATCTCAGCGGTCACATCTTTCATTGCCACCATCAGTCTTGCCTGGTACCCGGGAGCTTTTATTTCAGCAGAGCGCTCTTTTGCCAGAAAGCCATTAGCCAGGTAGTCACAGCTGACGCTTGACGCACGCTGTAGAGCAGTATAAGCCACATGGTGATTGGTAACCACAAGTCCTTCGGGGGACACAAATGAAGCAGAGCCGCCTCCTAATTGCAGAACAGCGTTGGCTATGCAAGGTTTGTCAGGACTATAGATCTTCTCCACAGGGATTTGCAACCCCTTTTTTGCCAGATCAAGCTGTCCAAGCTGAGTCAGCATCCACATTCCTTCCTGCGCGATGGCGGATAGAAGGGTGATGGGACAGAACACTAAAACAAAAAGTAGCTTTTTCATGTCTTTTAGTTTATTTACAATTTTCCCAAAATGTATAACACTATGGCAATTTATGCCAGATAGCCTTTCTTTCTGTGTTCTGATTTGCCTGTCCGGAACAAATTCATACTGATAACATTTCCGCAATCTTTATCTCAGTTACCAGGTACTCAAATTTAGGAAGAAAAGTATTGATAACGAATATTTTAAGAGTATTTAACTAATCCTGGCAGCAGGAAACAGTCAGAGGAAAACGAGCAGGCCGGTATACTAATTTACTGCCTTCTGATCTACTGCAGCCATTATCCCTTCGAGAAATTTCTGCCAGTTGGCTTCGTCTCTGGACGAACAACCGTTTCTGACAACAACCATCTGCCACGATGGGAAAACAAATATCATCTGTCCTTCATAGCCATCACAGTAGAACATATCTTCGGGCAGGCCCGGGAACTCTTTCCCGCGGTTCAGCCAGAACATTGCGCCATATGATCCGCCGGATCCTTTTGCAGGAGTGGTTGTGTATTTTACCCAGTCTTCCGGGAGTATCTGTTCTCCGAGCCAGTTACCATTGTGGAGGTACAGGAGGCCAAAACGGGCATAGTCACGGGCTGTGGCATAGAGGTATGATGAGCCGACAAATGTTCCTGAAGCATCGGGTTCCCAAACCACACTTCGCATACCTGTCTTGTCAAATATAGCTTTCCGCGGATAAGCCAGATACTCCTCATCATTGCCAATGACAGTTCGCAGATAGTCCTGAACTATGTTACTTGAGCCTGATGAGTAATACCAGATTGAGTCAGGCTTTGCAAGCAGCTTATAGCTGGCAGCATAGCTTCCCATGTCACCGTTTTTAAGAAGCATGGTGGTGGTACCGGTAAGCTTTACTTTGCTGTAACTTTCTAGGAAATCAAGGCCGCTGGTCATTGTCAGCATATTTGAAAGAGTGATGTTTTTTCTGTCATCATCAGCCCATTCCGGAAGATTCAAAGGTGCATTTATATCAACTTTTCCGTCTTTTACCAGTGCACCCACCATAGCGCTGGTGAAGCTTTTAGCCATAGACCAGCTTAGGAACCGTGTATCAGCCGTAAAGTCGCTTCTGTATTTTTCAGCCACGATCTGGTCTTTGAAAACAACAAGTACTTCAAAGGTGCCTTTGAAAATTGTGGTATCATTAAATGATCTGTCAACGATGTCATTAAGTTTTACCATGTCAATTCCTGACGGTATGGAGTCGCTTACGAGGTCTCCTGCCGGCCATGGAATAGTATCAGGGTCGGATACCGGTACCGGCAGTTCCGGGTAATCAAGGGCAAGAACCTCTTCCTCGGTAAAGTCTTTTACAAGAGTACAACCCAGTCCTTCGTTATAGACAACCTTCGATTTCCACAACAGAAGCCTGCTGGTTACAGTTTTATTTTCAAAATCAACGGTATTCTTACTAAAACGGACGGGGAAAAAGTTGAGCTCTTCATTCTCAAGACTTTCCTGAGTTCGTCCCGCAACAAAGACGCCTGATGCAAGGTTTTTTGCGGCATAACCGGTAATACCGGCAGATAAGTAATTGATATAGAGTATCATCGCCAGGATTAGTATTCCGAGGATGACAAGAACAGTGCGTAGTACCTTTTTCATGATGGTAAAGTATTTGAATATTGAGGAATACGAATTTACGTAATCTTATCTTTATTGACACAGTATTTCGTGCAGTAATTCTTTATGACCTTTTGACCGGATGGAACCAGTAATGATCCACAGGGCTTATTTAATTTAATTAATTTAGCGTATTGGGAACATGTATTCAGCCTTTTATGCGTATAAGACTTATATATCAAAACATTTTCAAATGAATAAAAGCAATATCCAGACAGAAGTAGATGCATCTTATCTGTATCAAAAGTTAGCCGAAAATGAAGATGATGAAGTTATTGCCAGTGTGTTCAGGCAGATGAGCGAAATTGAAAAGAGCCATGCCCTGGCTTTTGCAGAGAAGGCTAAGATCAGTACAGAAAAACTAATGATACCTTCATGGCGGGCCAGGACCCTGAACCTCATCGGTAAAGTTTTCAGCTATGACTATGTTCTTGGTTTCCTGATGGATACAGAGAAAAGCATCTCAAGTGCACTGATTGCAGCAAAGAAAAAGAAAAATACTCCGTTGACCGGGTCGGATACCAACCATGTCACTATTCTTCGCACTATCCTTGAAAAGGAAGAGAAGGTGACAGGTACTCAGATTTCAAAATTTGAGAAGAGGCACCGGTCTGTAGGCGGAAATGCGATTCGCGCTGCAGTGCTTGGTGGTAACGATGGTCTTGTGTCAAATTTCAGCCTGGTAATGGGTATTGCTGGTGCCACAACCGGACAGGAAGGTGTATTGCTGGCCGGACTGGCCGGTTTGCTTGCCGGAGCATTATCTATGGCCCTGGGCGAGTGGATATCTGTCAAGAGCTCACAGGAACTGTATCAGAACCAGATGGATCTTGAGATGGAGGAGATTGAAACCAATCCTGAGGGTGAAAAGAAAGAGCTGGCGCTTATTTACATTGCAAAGGGCATACCGGAAGAACAGGCCCATAATATGGCCGAAGAAGCAATGAATGATAAAAACAAAGCGCATAAGGTTTTGGTTATGGAAGAGCTGGGGATAAATGCAGAGGAGCTCAAAGGATCATCTCTGGAAGCAGCTGTCTATTCATTCTTCCTTTTTGCGCTTGGCGCAATCATTCCTGTCCTTCCATTTATGTTCACAAATGGAATGAATGCAATTGCTTTAAGTGTGGGATTAAGTGCCGTGGGTCTTTTCCTGATTGGTGCCGCAATAACCTTGTTTACTGGCAGAAATGTCTGGTTCTCAGGTTTCAGACAGGTTCTTTTCGGACTGGCAGCTGCTGCGATAACATTTGGGATAGGAAAACTAATTGGCATCTCTGTGACCGGATGAGTGGAGGCCAGGGTGATTTAGCCCAGGATGCCGTCTGCTTTTACTGATATAATTTAATCTACCAGTCAACTATTCTTCACAAAATCAGTTTATAAAAGTATGGAAACTAGTCGCACACGAAAAATAGTAAGAATAGTAAACCTTATTTTAATCTCATTGACTTTGTTGATATGTGCTGGTATTGTGATACTCATTCTCGGAAGGGATAAAGGTGATATTCCTGAACCCGTTGTATCCGAAGATAGAAACGGAGTTGCTCTTATTATAACAGGTGCTGCTGCACGAATACCCCAGGAAGCAGCTTTGCTTGAGGAGCTTGACCGCAGAGGGCTTCTTGAGGATCTGGTATTTATCTCAGGGGTCAGCGCGGGTGCTCTTAATGCTGTGCTGATCAATGGCATTTTAAGCAAGCGTATATCCTGGGATGAATACAAATCAATTCTTTTCAGGCTTGAGAACGATGACATATTTATTAAGAATAAAAAAAAGTTACCTTTTGACACCTCTCCGGCCAGAGAACTATATAAAAGTGTTACGGAAGAGAAACTTAAATTTAACAATATAGGTGATTTGCCTTATACTACGGCAATATCTATCACATATCCGAAGCATCTTGACCTTCAGGGAAAAGTATACAGGATGTGCAGCCGGAAAATAAATGAGGAAACAGATACCACTCTTAGCCTTGTGGATATCATGATGGCAACATCAGCCTTCCCGCTGGCCTTCCCGCCGGTGAGGATAGAGAACGTGACAACGATCCCTGATGTTGAATATATTGACGGAGCAGCCAGTGAAGATATTATTCCTTATTATGCTCTTTTGGAGTTCGAGAAACACAGAGGCAAAGGAGTGGAAAAAGTTTATATAATAAGCTATAAAAACGACAGCATTCCTGAAGTAAGTGATGAATTACGGGGTTTGGGAATTGATGACAGAGGTATCTTTAACAGGCTTGGAATTTCTCTTGATGCGTTGCTAAGCAAAGGAATTAGAAAGAGGCTTGAAGATTTTGCCGTTGATGCTCCGGAAATGATGGACAGGACTTATATCTGGATCCCTGAATTTAAAGGTAATTTTTTACTCCTGAATTTTAGTAATCTGAAGAATCAGTATGATCTGACATCGCAATGGGCAAAAACTCATGAACCTGTTCCACTTATTGATTATCTTGAGAAATTAAGGATTGAGGATAAGAAGATCTTTGAAAGAGACAGCCTTGAAAGATTGCACATTCTAAATCTGAAAATGTCTCCTGGAGTCAAAACTGACAGGAAAAATCATAACTAATTATGTTTAAGTTCCTTAGAAATATTGACAGAAAAGGATACAAAAGAAAGTATGGGGCACTTGATATCCTCAAATATATTGGGCCAGGCCTTCTCGTGACGGTCGGTTTTATTGATCCCGGAAACTGGGCATCAAATCTTGCAGCTGGTGCGAATTATGGTTATGTGCTTCTTTGGATGGTCACTCTCTCAACTCTTATGCTGATATTCCTGCAGCACAATGTGGCTCATCTTGGTATTGTTACAGGTCTTTGTCTTTCTGAAGCGGCAGCTGTGTACATAAAACCGCGTTATGCCAGGTTGTTGCTCTCAACTGCAATGCTGGCTTCAGTTTCAACATCACTGGCCGAAATACTTGGCGGAGCTATTGCTTTGAATATGCTGTTCCATATTCCAATAAAAATTGGAGCAGTCCTTGTTACAATTTTTGTAATGATTATGCTTTATTCAAACTCATACAGAGTAATTGAAAAGTGGATTATCGCATTTGTTTCGGTAATAGGACTCTCTTTCCTTTATGAGCTCTCTCTTGCAGATATTGAGTGGAATAAAGCGATAGCCGGATGGGTTACACCTTCATTTCCTGAAGGGTCAATGATTATTATTATGAGCGTTCTTGGAGCTGTGGTCATGCCTCATAACCTCTTTCTTCATTCAGAGGTTATACAGAGCCGCCAATGGAATATTCAGGATGAAAGGGTTATCAAAAAGCAGCTGAAATTCGAGTTCCTTGATACATTGTTCTCAATGGGGCTGGGCTGGGCTATTAACAGCGCAATGATTCTTTTGGCTGCCTCAACATTTTTCAAAACCGGGACACCTGTGACTGAATTGCAGCAGGCGAACCAACTGTTAGCTCCATTGCTGGGAAGCAATGCTGCTGTGGTTTTTGCTGTAGCGCTGCTCTTTTCCGGAGTAGCCTCAACTATCACATCAGGTATGGCGGCAGGTTCAATTTTTTCCGGTATGTTTAAGGAACCCTACGATATTAAAGACAACCACTCAAGGCTGGGTGTGGCAATTTCGCTTTTGCTGGCACTGATAATAATATTCCTTATTTCAAATCCATTCAATGGCCTTATCATCTCACAAATGGTGCTTAGCATCCAATTGGCTTTCACAATTTTTCTTCAGGTTTACCTGACATCATCTGCAAAGGTGATGGGGACTTATAAAAACTCTTTAATCTCGAAGATCGCTCTTTATAGCCTTGGAGGCATTGTGACCTTATTGAATATTGCATTATTTATAAGTTTCTTCAAATGATGGGAATTGAATATACTTTAATAATCATTCAGAAGCAGAAAATTAACTGATGGATAGACCGGAACTTTATTTCATTGCATTGGTGCCCGACGCTGAACTGAGGGAGAGAGTCAGAAGGCTTAAAGAGGAGATGAGTGAGAAGTTTGAGGCAAGACATGCACTTAAATCACCCGCGCATATCACCCTTCAGATGCCTTTTAAGAGACCACTGCAGCATGAGTCAGCGATCATAACCGAGCTTACGGGGTTTGCTTCTCAGGAGCAGCCTTTCAGAATAGATCTTTCCGGTTTTGGCTCATTTGTTCCAAGGGTCATTTTCATACGGGTAATTGAACCAGTTCCGATAATAAAGCTTCACTCGGGTCTGAAGAAGATTCTGGTTGACAGGCTCAGGTTTGACACCGGTGATCTGACGCAGACTGTTCAGCCTCATATGACTATTGCCACGCGTGACCTTAGCAGAGAGATGTATAATTATGCATGGCCAACGTTTATGAACCGCGAATTTGAGTCTTCATTTGAGGTGAAAAGTATGTTCCTGCTGAAGCATAACGGGAGAAACTGGGATCTTTTCCGTGAGTTTAATTTCAGAAACGATGGACAGGCGTAGTTTTGTCACCAAGAGTCTTATGTTTACTACTGGCTGCCTGTCCTTGGGCAATGTCCGTTGTTTTGCATCGGACACCGACTTATCATCAGGCCCCTCAGATAAAATTTATGAACTTTTCAGGGTGCCGGGTACTCAATATCACCCATATGTGAGATGGTGGTGGAACGGGAATAAAGTAGAGGCCGGGGAGCTGGTTCGCGAGTTGCGCTTATTGAAAGAGGCAGGCATAGGAGGTGTTGAGATAAATCCTGTGCAGTTTCCATCAAGATACCCGGGCGATGACCTTGGGAAAGCGTCACTTGAATGGCTGAGTGATGAATGGATTGATATGCTCTCGCTGGTCTTCAGCGAAGCAAAAGCACTAGGGATGACATGCGACCTTATTGTCGGATCGGGATGGCCATTTGGGGCAGAGTATCTTGAAGGCGAAGAACAATCACAGGTGGTTGTAATCGCGGTGAAAAAGATCACAGGCCCGGTGAATTTTGAGATTACAAAAGAAGAAATATTTGCCGAAGCTGACCCGGAAGTCAGTTCGCCCTTTCCTGGCAGAATGATGGAGCTTCTTTCACTCTCACTTGTTCCTGATCCCATGTCTGATTTTGAGCAGTTAATGAACCTTTCCGATCAGTTGTCAAGTGATATTATTAAAATACCTGTTCCTGAAGGCCATCATGCTTTATATGCCCTTGTAAAGGTTAGGGGATTTATGCAGGTCATAAATGGTGCTCCGGGAGCCACCGGGCCTGTGCTGAATCATTATAATGAAGATGCGGTTAGAAAGTATCTCAACAGAATGTCTGAGGCCATTGAAAAGAAAACAGGCCCGTTGTCACTTAATATAAGGGCGCTCTTCGCAGACAGTATGGAGCTTGAGGGTGCTAACTGGTCAGCTGACATGATGGATGAGTTCAGGCAGAGAAGAGGTTACGACATCTTCCCTTACCTGCCTTTTATTCTTTTCAGAACAGGTGCCATGGGAAATACCACAGATCCTGATTATGGTGTAGTGATGGGTTCCGGCCCTGAAGAGATGGTGAGACGTATGAGATATGATTTTGAGGTCACCAAGGCAGAGCTTCTGGAGGAAAGATTCCTTAAGGCTTTTGCCGGATGGTGCAGTAACCTTGGAGTCAAATCACGTATGCAAGCCTACGGTCGCGGGTTCTTCCCGCTGGAAAGCAGTTTTTATCCTGACATCCCCGAATGCGAATCATGGACTATGAACTGGCTCAAACATAAGGTCGGAGAGGAGATGCCTGAATCTGATTACCGACGTGGAAGAGCCTACACTATGATTAACAAATACGTCTCTTCAGCTGCTCACCTTGCAGGTAAAAAGCTGGTGAGTTGCGAGGAGATGACTGACACATATACAGTTTTCAACACCTCGCTTGAGAACCTGAAGATAGGGGGAGACCAGAGTGCTATATCTGGTGTTACCCATTCAGTATTCCATGGATTCAATTACTCTCCCCCGGAAGCGCCTTACCCCGGGTGGCTCAGGTATGGGGGTTACTTCAATGAGAAAAACAACTGGTGGCCATATTTTCATCTGTATAACGAATATAAGGGAAGGCTATCATCTGTATTTCAGAATGTTACAATGTTCGCTGACATTGCCATCGTGCCTCCTGACGGAGACATGTGGAGCGACACAGGTGCTCAGTCAGAGCCATTTCCCGTGACAGCTTATGTTGATTACATGACATTGATATGGGAGGCTATCGTAAAAAACGGCAGCGGGTGTGATTATATCTCCGAAAGGGTTCTCAGCAATTCGGAAATAAAAGATGGATTAATTCATTATGGCAGGCGACGATATCATACAATCTTTCTTGTCAGGGTGAAGAGTCTTGGACCGGTTGCAGTAAGCAGGTTATTAGATTTTGTCAAGACCGGTGGTCGAATCTTTTGCTTGGAATGTTTCCCGGAAAAATCGCCCGGCTGGAGGGATCATGAGAATCGAGATCATGAGGTTAAAAGACTGGTTGAAAAGATGCAGGCCTTTCATAAAGATTTTATCCTTTTAAAAAGGCCGGAGAAGGATTTTATTAACTGGTACAGGCAGTTACAGAAGGATTATTCAATTAAGCCATATGTGCATATTGATAATCCGAATCCATTTGTGATGCAGGCACGTTACCAGGCGGATGACCTGACCGAGATGGTATATATCATTAATTCCAATCTCCATAATTCACACATTACTCGTATAAGATTCTCCGGAACAATTGCCCGTAGAAGACATGTATGGCTATGGGATCCGGTGAGTGGTGAAAAATATGTAGTACCGCTTTCTGAAGACAATGGTGTTGATCTTGACATGGGTCCGGGTGACTCATTTCTCTTTGTTTTTGACCGGAATACGGAAGGTGAAAAATGGATATCATTACCCTCCGTAGGCGATAGCCCGGAGGAAATACAAAAGGGCTGGAGCGCTGAATTCATACACTGCAATGAAGGATGGGTAAAGAAGTCTGAAATAGACATGCTTAGAGATCTCAAAGAAAGTCCTGAATATGCAAATTTCTCAGGATCAATTATATATCGTAACAGGTTTTATTCCGGGGACACGAAAGGACAGGTAATAAACCTTGGTAAGGTTTACGGAGTTACGGAGCTTAAAATAAATGGAAGGGAGTGCGGTACACGGTGGTACGGTCGCAGGTTATTCAGTATTGAAGAGTACCTTAATCAGGGTGAAAATAGTATAGAGATAAAAGTAGTGACATCAATGGGTAATTACATGAAATCCCTTACCGGCAATCGCATTGCGCAATACTGGACTAATGAAAAAAATAAGATACAGCCATTACAGTCAATGGGTCTTGCCGGCCCGGTAACGATATACAGAATCTGAAAAATGAAAAGAGTAAAAACCATTCTAATTTGTACGCTTCTTTCTATTCCAATAATACTAGGAGCAAAAGACTATAATGCATCTATGTTTGGCATTAAGTCAAATGGCAGCACGCTAAACACCACATCAATACAGAAGGCAATTGACTATATCCATGAAAACGGAGGGGGAAGACTTGTATTTTATGTGGGCCGTTATCTGACCGGAACCGTTTACCTGAAGTCAAATGTGATTATACACCTTGAGGAAGGAGCAATACTTGTCGGGTCTGTAAATCCTTTTGATTATGAGCAGAGTTTTAACTGGACTGCAATGATCTTCGCCCTTGATGCAGAGAACATTGGCATTACAGGAAAGGGGGTCATTGACGGTCAGGGATTCCATGTTGCTTACAACCTTGTGGACCTGATACATAAGGGGATAGTAAAGGATCCTTTGAAATATGACAGGCCACGTGAGACTATAAGGCCTCAGAACATATATTTCAGAGGCTGCAGGAATATTGTGATAAGGGATATCACTTTAAAAGATCCAGGAAGCTGGAACCAGCAATATGATCAATGCAGAAACCTTACCATAGACCATATTACAGTTGACAGTAAGTCTTACTGGAATAATGACGGTGTTGACATTGTAGATTGCGACAGCGTTGTTGTTATGAATTCTTATTTTGATGCTGCGGATGACGGGATCTGCCTTAAGTCACACAGTGCCGATTTTGTCTGCCAGAATGTTTTCATCCACAATAACACTGTACGCACAAGTGCCAACGGCATTAAATTTGGTACTGTAGGAAACGGCGGATTCCGCAACATAAGAATAATTGACAATCTTGTTTTTGACACCTATCGCTCAGCAATTACCTTTGCAGCAGTAGATGGAGGCTTTGTGGAAAATATTGTTGTTGACAGTCTCAGATCATTAAATACAGGCAATGTTATCTTTCTGAGGATTGGAGAGAGAAGGGAAGGAAAAAAGGGAAGGATGAGCAACATATCAATTTCAAATGTCTATGCCGAGGTACCCTCCACAAAACCTGATGCGGGTTATAATTATGAAGGACCTGTGGAGGATATGCCACGCAACATCTCACCTTCTTCAATTGTAGGCATGCCTGATGCTTTCATAGAAAACATTACGCTCAGGAACATTGAAATACGGTACCCCGGGGGTGGCAATCCGGACTTTGCAAAAGTGGGGCTCAATGAGCTCGATAAAGTGCCTGAGATGGCTGCCAGTTACCCTGAGTTTTCAATGTTCAGGGAGCTCCCTGCCTGGGGCTTTTATATACGCCATTCACAAGGAATACAATTTGAAAATGTGACCCTTACCTGTCTGAAAAAGGACTACCGTACCGCTATAGTGCTTGATGACGTTCATGGAGCATCATTCAAATCTTTAAGGGTTAATGAACCCGGAACGAAGAAGGAGGCAGTTTTTTCATACAGATCTGAAAATATTTCAGTTGATAGAAAGTGACAGGCTGGTTACTTTCTGAATCCTTTTCTCTTATGAATATGACCTGTAAGATCAGCTGCAATGAAGATCAGGAAAAGAAAAGTTATGATTATAGCCCAGTAATTTGTGTTTCTTGAAGTAGCATACATAACATAATCATCGCTAAGGAAAAGCTCACCTCTTACGGGCCAGGCAATAACTCCTGCTTCAGTTATGGTGCCGTTTGTTGAAACAATTTTTTCAGGTATAACAAATTGCATTGTGTATTCTTTGAAGGAAATAGATTTATCAAATCTGTTTTCGGCAATATGAATTGCGCTATCAAACTCTGATTTATATTTTTCATAATTTGTATCTCCCATAACTATACTGATAGCTTCGTTGAAGTCTATAGTGTCAGGCAGATTAAATAATTCATTTTCATGAGCCTTCAATGAAGTTGTTGTAAGAGAATCATTTCCTGACGAAACGCATAATTTACCAGCTTCTTCTGCCCACTCAGATATGAGAGATCTTATCAGCAACTCTTCCGTTGATTCATCAAGTGAGTCAGACAGGCTTTTATAATATGTGCTGTCTGAACCTGCCATCAGTTTTTTCACCGTGAAGAAGGGAAGATTCATAAATTGAATCTCATTGGTTGTTAAAAAGTTTTCAATAGGATAGCCATACAACAAGCTTTTCTCAATCTTCTCAGAGAAGGAGTATGTCGTTGTGAACCATTTGAATTTACGTTCAAAGAAAACCTGACGTGTTACAGCCTTATTTGCTCCGCTGTCAGCCAGATATTCAGAATTAATGGCATCTGTGTTTTCAAAGATTTTTTCCGCAAAAAGATACCATGTTGTATCTCCATCGGCAGAAATACTGATTGAGTCAGTCTGTTTCCATGTACTGTCAACAGGCACCTGGAAGCTTTTGGCCTGAAACTCGTTCTTTGAGTTTTTCATTTCGATTTTTCTTAATACAGACCCGTCACGTCTGACGATATTTGTAACAACGGTCTCAGGCTCGTCACATGAAACGAGGATTAAGCATAATGCGATTGTCAGAGAAATTTTCTTTTTCATACCTGCGGGAGTTTCTATCAGCTAAAGAAGTTTTAAGCAAGTTACATTCATTTTAAATAAGTGACATAAAATGCCAGGTGAGAATTTGAAGTTGGGAAAGTTATAAATCAGAAGGTCAGTTGATCAGGCATTTGCCAGGCCCGGATAGATTATCAGGTGCCCGTTATCTCCTGAGTTCCTGATTATT
>CAZGDJ010000043.1:0-14562 GCA_964524635.1 uncultured Rikenella sp.
CGTAAATTCAAGGTATCCTTCTTTCTGCAGGAATGTAAGGCTGTTATATGTCTCTGTCACCGAGAAGCGAAAGGCTGATACGAACTTCCAGAGGTCAAAGTCATGTACACTGTTCTTGCCGGAACCGACAGGTATCTGGTAAAAGTTACCTATGGCTTCATATACATCCTTAATACGGTCTATCGGAGGAAATTTGATACGTATGGAATCACTCAGTTTTTTCTTTTCATCCTGCGACCATAGTAAGACGGCAAAGGAAGGTTTCCCGTCACGGCCGGCTCTTCCGGATTCCTGGTAGTATGATTCAATTGAGTCGGGAGCATCCCAGTGTATAACGAACCTTACATCTGCTTTGTCAATACCCATCCCGAAAGCACTGGTTGCCACAATGACTCTCACTTCACTGGTAGTCCATGCTGATTGTTTCCTGTCACGCATCTCAGGAGGAAGTCCTGCATGATAGAAATCTGCGGTGATGCCGTTGGCCATCAGTAGCTCAGCCACTTCTTTTGATCTCTTTCTGCTGTTTACATAGATTATACCGCAACCCGGCTCCTTCTTAAGGCTTCTCAGAACATAGATGGCTTTGTCTTCCACCTCTCTTACAATGTAACTGATGTTCTGCCTTTTGAAGCTGGATTGAAACACCTGAGGATTACGGAGATGAAGTCTTTCAATAATATCCTTAACGACTGCAGGTGTTGCTGTTGCAGTAAGTGCAAGGAATGGCACATTTTTGCCTATCAGGTCACGTATCTCAGCAATATGAAGGTATGAAGGTCTGAAATCATATCCCCACTGTGAAATACAATGAGCTTCATCTACTGCTACAAGTGAAAGGTTAAACTTAGGCAGGCGTGACCTGAAGACAGGTGTTTGCAGACGCTCAGGGCTAACATATAGCAGCTTGTAGTCTCCATAAAGACAGTTATCGACCGAAATTTCCACCTCCTCACGTGTCATGCCACTGTGTATTGCCATAGCTTTGATATTCATTGATTTAAGCCTCATGACCTGGTCTTTCATAAGGGCTATCAGTGGAGTAATGACAAGGCACAGACCATCTCCTGCCACTGCGGGTACCTGGAAGGTTATGGATTTGCCGCCCCCTGTTGGCAGAAGGCCAACGGCATCCTTTCCCGAAGTAACAGCTTCAATTATTTCCTCCTGCAGAGGCCTGAAGGATGTGAATCCCCAGTATCGGGCGAGTGTCTCTCTGTAAATATCAGGCAGCATAGGCAAGAAGCATGCTATTAATACAAATTTAATAACTCAATCGTACTTTTAACCTTTTATTGACATTATAGATGCATTGCCACTCATCATTTTTTTGTAATTTTCGCCCCAAATAAAACCTGCCCCATGTCATTTGCTGAAGATAAGTTACTGTTTGAAGGTCTGACCTTCGATGACGTACTCCTTCTTCCGGCTTATTCGGAAGTTCTTCCAAGAGATGTGAATCTGAGGTCACATTTCACACGTAATATAATCATTAACACTCCCATTGTATCTGCAGCTATGGATACTGTCACTGAGGCAGATCTTGCAATAGCCATTGCCCGTGAAGGAGGTATTGGTGTGATACACAAGAACATGTCAGTGGGTCAGCAGGCTGTGCAGGTGAGAAAGGTCAAGAGAGCTGAAAGTGTTATGATATTTGACCCGGTAACAATAAGTGACCTGGCAACTGTTGCCGACGCTCTTGCGTTGATGAAGGAGTTTAAAATAGGTGGCATTCCGGTTGTCAATGATGACGGATCTCTTGTAGGTATAGTAACAAACAGGGATCTTCGGTTTGAAAAAGATTATTCGAGGAGAATAAATGAGATAATGACCCCTCGTTCAAGACTTATAACCCTCCCGCACCAGACTGACCTGGCGGCAGCAGCCGAGATCCTCCAGAAGCACAAGATAGAGAAGCTTCCTATTGTTGATGACAAAGGCAGGTTAAAGGGACTGGTAACTTATAAAGACATAACCAAGGCCAGGGACATGCCTAACTCATGTAAGGATGAAAAAGGCAGGCTTCGTGTTGCCGCAGCCGTTGGTATAGCTGCAAACACTCTTTCAAGGGTTGAAGCACTGGTTGGTGCAGGTGCGGATGCAATAGCTATTGACACGGCTCACGGACATACCAAGGGAGTCATTGAGATTCTCAGGGAGGTAAAAAAGATCTTCCCGGGCACAGAGGTGGTAGTAGGCAATATTGGAACGGCTGAAGCAGCAAAGCGTCTTGTTGATGAAGGAGCTGATGCCGTTAAGGTGGGTATCGGACCCGGATCCATCTGCACGACAAGAGTAGTTGCAGGTGTTGGCGTACCGCAGTTATCGGCTATATACCATGTAGCCAGGGCTATTGAAGGCAGTGGTGTCCCCGTGATAGCCGACGGTGGCATACGTTATTCCGGTGACATTGTCAAAGCAATTGCCGCCGGAGCTGATAGCGTAATGGCCGGATCGCTTTTTGCAGGAGTGGAAGAGTCGCCAGGTGAAACAATAATTTATAACGGACGCAAGTTTAAGACTTACAGAGGCATGGGGTCTGTTGAAGCCATGCAGCTGGGTTCAAAAGACAGGTATTTTCAGGATATGGAGGATGATATTAATAAACTTGTTCCCGAAGGTATTACTGCCCGTGTCCCCTATAAGGGAACCCTTAGTGAAGTAATATATCAATTTCTAGGAGGACTGCGTTCAGGGATGGGTTATTGCGGTGCTCCAAATATAGCTGCACTCAAAAAAGAAGGACGTTTTGTGAGAGTCACCAGTGCAGGCGTGGTTGAAAGTCACCCCCATGATGTGACCATAACCCGCGAGGCACCAAACTATAGTCGTAAGAATAACGAATACTGATGAAAGCTTCTATCATATTATTATCACTATTGCTGTTCGCCGCAGGTTGCTCTCATATAAAAAGAAACGATGCAGAGAGGGTTGCAGTAGCAGCAGCAGGTGACAGGATTTTATATCTAGATGAGATTCCTTCTTCACTGCTTGTTCCCGGCATGAGCTCCACTGACAGTATTTCTGCCGTTCAGAGCTATATACGTCGCTGGGCCCGAAAGGAGCTCATGGCTATCAGAGCCGAGGAGAACATGACTGCAGAATACAAGAATGAGGTTAACAGACAGCTCGACGAGATGAGAAACAACCTTATTATCTATCAGTACGAGCAGCAGATGCTCATCCAGAAAATGGATACTAGCGTCACTGACAGCGAGTTACAGGAGTATTACATCAGCAACATAAGCACTTTCATACTCACCGTCAATCTCGTTAAAGCATTATTTATCAAGCTTCCGATCGATGCCCCTAATGTTGATAAGGTAAGAAAGTGGTACAGGTCAAATGTTTCTGAAGATCTGCAATCACTTGATGACTACTGTTTTCAATTTGCCATAAGATATGATGACTTCAATGAAGAGTGGATACCCTTTACACAACTGCTGATGGAAGTTCCCCTTGAATCTGATGATCAGGAGGCATGGCTCTCAAGGAACAGCACTGTGGAACTGAAAGACAATAAGTTCATCTATTTTATAAATATCAGGGAATACCGGCTTCGCCGAAGTACTGCTCCGTTTGAATATATTTCAGGTCAGGTCAAGACAATAATACTTAACAACCGCAGGAACGACTTCCTCCAGAAGCTGGAAGACGGGATATATAATGAAGGTATAAGAGATAACACTCTAAAGATTTACTAACACTTTAGAAATATTATGAGAATCAGAAATACATTTTTTGTTGTGCTGATGTTGCTTATGGGTTATGATGCTGCTGCACAGGAAATAGTTGAATCTATAGTTGCCATTGTTGGTGACGAGGTAATTTACCTCTCAGATATTGAGGGAACTGTAATGCAGAGGAAGAGCGAACGTGACCCTACTCCGATTGATGTTATGAGATGCCAGACGCTTGAAGATAATCTTATTCAGAAATTGTTTCTTGATCAGGCAAGAATTGACTCCATTGAGGTGACCCCTGAATCAGTTGAGACTGATCTTAACACCAGGCTGATGCAGTCTGTGATGAGGGCTGGTTCAGAGGAGGCTCTTGAAAAATATTTTAAGAAAAGCATGGAAGAAATTAAAAAGGATCTCCGTGAAGCTCTTGTTGATCAGAGCATTGTTGAACAGATGCAGTACAAAATAGCTCAGAATATCACGGTGACTCCTGATGAGGTGAAGAAGTATTATAACCTGATTCCTAAGGACTCTCTTCCTCTTATGCCCCGCAAGGTTGAACTAAGCACGATCCAGGTTGAACCTCCTGACATGGAAAAAAGTAAAGCCGAAGTGAGACAGAAGCTTCTGGACCTGCGAAGCCGTATTGTCAATGGTGAGAGTTTCAGAACCCTTGCCGTCCTGTATTCAGAAGACGAGGGCTCAGCTCCTCTGGGTGGTGAAACAGGGTTTATTACACGTGGGTCAGTAGCTAAACCATATGCAGAGGCTGCGTGGAGCCTTAAGAAAGACGCAGTCTCAAAAATTGTCGAAACGGAATTTGGATTTCATATCATTCAATTAATTGAACGCAAAGGTGAGATGGTTAACACACGGCACATCCTGATGAGACCCAAGCTCTCAACAGAACAGTCAGAATGGTCTGTGATGAAACTTGACAGTATTGCAGGTCTTGTTCGTAAAGACAGCCTTTCTTTTGAAAAAGCGGCCAGATTGTTCTCATCTGATAAAACAACGCGTGCCAATGGTGGCAAGATGGTACTTGATGATCCATCACAGCGTGTTACCTGGTTTACACTTGACCAGCTCCCGAAGGAGGTTAACATGAAGGTTCGGGAGATGAAGCTGGGAGAGGTCTCAGAACCATTCCGTACTACAGACGCAAAAGGAAACAGCGTTTTTTGCATTATCAGACTTGATAATGAAGTCGCTCCTCACAAGGTCAACCTGCAGGATGACTACAATTTCCTTGCAGAATCAACTCTGTCGAATAAGAAGAGTAAAGTCTACCAGGAATGGATAACAAAAAAAATTAAGAAAACATATATAAAGATCAGTGACGAATTCCGCAGCTGCAGCTTTTACAATAGTGGATGGTTACAGTAGGTCATAAACGCTTTACTGAAAGTGCAGGAGTTTTTATCTTGCGCTTCTTCGTACCGGTTCTTTTCCTCATTACTCCCCTGAAAGGACAGGCTCAGGATACGCCCGTCAGACGCATGGTTGAGATACTATGGTCTGACTCCATGGAAAATGAAGATATTGCAGGAAGGGAACGGAGAAAACTTAACGGCCACGTAAGCCTCAAGCACAATGATCTCTTCATGACGTGTGACAGCGCATGGTATTACGATGACACTAACCAGGTCTACGCATTCAGCAGAATACACATTCACCAGGGTGACACTATACATATCTACGGTCGTTATCTTGCCTATAACGGAGATACAGGCAAGGCGGTGATGACTGACAGCGTCGAACTTATTGATAAAGAAACTCATCTGTACACTGAACAGATTGATTATGATGTTAATACGCAGGTTGCTATTTATAATGACGGTGGAAGAGTGCTTAATGGTGAGAATACCCTGACAAGCCTGACCGGTATCTACTTTGCCAACGAGAAAATGATTCACTTCCGTGACAGCGTAAAGATTATCAACCCCGATTATGTCATGCGTGCCGATACGATGAGGTATAATACTTTTAACGAGACTGTTTGGTTTACCGGACCAACAGAGGCTATCGGAGATAGTATATATCTTTATTGCGAAAATGGATGGAGCGACACCAGAAATGATGTCTCACGGCTGATGAAGAATGCCGTTCTGGATAATAATGATCAACGAATCACCGGTGACACATTAATATATGATGAAAAAGCAGGATTTGGAGAAGGCTTTGGTAACGTCACCATCGCAGACACTACAAATAGTGTAATAGGTGGAGGTGACTATGCCTGGTATTATAAGGATCCTGAACGGTTTCTGATTACCCGCAGACCATGGTTCACAATGTTCTCTGATGATGACACAATAACTCTTAAAGCTGATACCCTCAGGGCGTTGCCTCAGACAGATACAGCAGGTGTAAATCACCGTTTGCTTCTGGCATTCAACAAATGTACCATCTTCAGCCGTGAAATGCAGGGATGCTGTGACTCGCTTGCATACTCTTTTACAGACTCGGTTATAAGATTATATGATAATCCTGTTGTCTGGTCACGGGAAAACCAGCTTACTTCTGATTCAATAGCCCTTTACACTAAAAACCGGAAGGCTGATCATATGGAGCTATACAACTCAGCCTTCGTTGTGAGTATTGTTGACTCCAGCAGATTTAATCAGATAAAAGGAAAAAACCTTTCAGGCTATTTCCGTGACAACAAGCTTTACAGAATAAAAGTGACAGGAAACGGAGAGACTGTTTACTACGTTCTTGACGGAGAAGAGCTTGTAGGTGTCAACAAAGCCACCAGCGCCAATATTGAGATATTTGTGGAAGACGGGAAAATCCAGGAGATATATCAAAATCAATCACCTGAAGGTGTACTCAATCCGCCCCTGAAAACACCTGACACCGAGATGAGGCTTGAGGATTTCAAATGGCTGCCCGAACTACGGCCTGTCAAGCCGGAAGAGGACTGTCGCAGAATGAAAGGCACAGACAAGATGACTAATATCAGAAGGGGAAGATCGATTCCCGGAAATCAAATTCCTGACAAGGAAAAGGCTATATCAACTGTCGAAGGACAACAGCTGTAACAAGCCGAGGATAAGGGCTTTAAACAATAGAATTAAGCCTGATTAATACTCATCTTCATTGAAAAAGAAATCGTCTTTTGAAGGATAATCCGGCCAGATATCTTCAATGCCTTCATAAATGTCACCCTCGTCTTCAATTTCCTGAAGGTTTTCAACTACTTCCATAGGAGCACCTGACCTTATGGCATAATCGATAAGTTCCTCCTTAGTAGCTGGCCAGGGAGCATCTTCGAGTTTTGATGCTAATTCAAGCGTCCAATACATAATGTGTAAGTATATTTACGTTACCCTTTATAAAGTCCGCAAATATAAAATTATTTGTAATAAAAAAGTAAGTACCTAGGTATTTTTTACAGATTTTCCAGATTTCCAACTAATCTCGTCATTCCCAGATTCATATGTAATGCAGCGTGTCAGAACAAAAAGATAATCAGATAGTCTGTTGATATATTTTACTATTTCAGAAGGCACATTTTCCGTTTCACCGAGTTTGATAAGCGATCGCTCTGCCCTTCGGCAGACACACCGTGCTATGTTGCAGAAAGCTGCATTCTGATTACCTCCCGGAAGGATAAAAGATGTAAGGGCCGGAATCTTTTTTTCCATCTCATCAATTGCTGCTTCAAGGGCCAGGGGATCAAACATTCTGGTTTTGTCAGGAGTTATCACAGAAGGCTCGGTAGCTACAACAGCGCAAGTGCTCATCAGTACCGACTGTATTTCAACAAGCTTCTCCCCTTTCAAGCATTTCTGATCTATTGCCCGTAAAAGCCCTATCCAGCCAATAAGCTCATCAATGGTTCCGTATGCTTCAATGCGCGGGTGATTTTTCGGAAGCCGTTTGCCTCCTATAATTGAGGTCATACCCTGATCACCGGTACGGGTATAGATCTTCATTGAATTTCTAAAATATTACTTTTGCCTCTTTCTGACCTCAATGCGATCTTCATTGACATGGTCAATTGAAACCTCTCCGTCCATCAGCTTGATAATTCTATGTGCATGGCGGGCAATATCTTCTTCATGGGTAACCAGGATCACGGTATTGCCGTCCTCATGTATTTTATCAAGTAAGCCCATGATATCATATGATGTCTTACTGTCAAGGTTACCGGTTGGTTCATCTGCAAGTATTATTGCAGGGTTGTTCACCATTGCTCTGGCTATTGCAACTCTCTGCCGTTGTCCTCCTGAGAGCTCATTTGGCTTGTGATGCATCCTGTCTGCAAGACCAACCTCTTCAAGCACTTTTATAGCATACTCCTCTCTTTCATGGCGGGGCACACCTGCATAGATAAGCGGCAGGGTTACATTCTCCAGGGCTGTATACCTTGGCAGAAGATTAAAGGTCTGAAAAACAAAACCTATCTCCTTGTTTCGTATCTCAGCAAGTTCATCGTCTGCCATCTTGCTAACGTCTGTTCCACTAAGGATATACTCCCCCTTTGTTGGAGTATCAAGACATCCGAGAATATTCATCAACGTTGACTTTCCTGAACCTGAAGGCCCCATGATACCAACATACTCGTTTTTGTTTATATCCAGAGAGACAGACCGCAATGCGCGGACAATCACACTTCCAACCTGGTAATTCTTTACAATATCATGTATCTCAATAACCTTGCTCATGCTTTCTTAAATTAAATTCCCGAAATTAGTTTAAATATATCTATTTACATGTTATAACCCTCTTAATTTTTGTTAACACCATATCATATAGTTGCCCGGTGTCAATTTTGTTTTACGGAACAGTATGCCAAATCTTGTTGTCTCCATTGTAGCATTGGCTGCCTTGCTTTCAACAATATCCTTCCATCCTCTGTGCATATCATTGCTCAGATGAATATCATCGGCTACCACCAGCATTTCATCACCCATTGAAAGAATAGCAGTTACGTATTTCTTCAGCGCTTCTCTCCTGTGATCCCCGTCAATGAAAGCAAACAAGATACTCGACCCTCTTTCTCCAAGTAATTTAAGTGCGTTCGTAAACTCCAAATTCAGCACCTCCGCATTATTCACTCCATATCTCTGCAGGTTTTCAGAGGCTATTGCTGCAAGTTCCGGACATCCCTCAACAGTTACCACTTTTATTTCGGGAACTGCCAGAGCTAATGTCATTGCGCTTATACCTAAAGACGTACCCAGTTCCAGAATGATGCCTTCGTTTTTATCCTGGCACTGTTTCCTATGTTCTGTGCTCTGTGCAATCCTTGCTAACAAGGCTGCTTGTTTTTTTGGCAGTGCAGAACAACGTGCTATTTTAGATACAGATCGTTCAGAACCTTTATGCTTCAGAGAGCCGGCGCCCAGATCGGTTATATGAATAATCCTTTTATCGTTAATCATTTCGCTGCGGAGAGCTTCTACTTTTCTGACTATTGTTTCATCAGGAGCCTTCCTTATAACATCTGTTAAAAAATCATATATAAATGGACTGTGAACGCCGTGTCCAACAGTACTTCCGGCAATAAGTCGATGTCTCATGTATGCCTTTGCCTGATAAAGGCTCATTTATTCATAAGGCTCATTTGAAAGCCGCCCAAATTTAAGTAATTTCGACGAGTGAAACAGGCTAAGAGGTTGCAATTGTCAGATGTCTGAACTGCTTGACACAGAGATAAAATTTCTTCCCGGCGTTGGTCCCAGGCGTGCTGAGCTTCTTTCCGCAGAGGCTGAAATACATACTTTCAGGGACCTGCTTTACTATTTTCCTTATAAGTATGTCGATAAGACACGCTTCTATCTTATCAGTGAACTAAGTACGGATCTTCAGTATGTGCAGATCAAAGGCAGAATAAGGCGTTTTGTTACCGAGGGTGGCGGTAAAGCCAAAAGACTTATCGGAGAGTTTTACGATGATACCGGTATCGTTAAACTAGTCTGGTTTAAAGGACAGAAATGGGTTCTTAATGCGTATAAGATTGATACAGAATATATTATATTTGGGAAACCAACAATCTTCAGTGGCTTATTTAACATAGTACATCCCGAGATTGAGGAAGCGGAGAAGAAAGCTTCACGTGTCAGTTCAGCCCTTGAAGCACAATACAGCACCACTGAAAAGATGAAGGATCGATTCCTTAACTCGAAAACCATCGCCAGGCTTATCTCCACTGCTTTTGCACAACCCTCACTGCGTTTTGCAGAAACACTCCCTCCTTCCATACTGAAACCCCTGAAACTTATTAGCTTGTCAGATGCGATGTTCAGGATACATTTTCCTGATTCAAATATTGACATTGAGAATGCCCGCTTCAGGCTCAAGTTTGAAGAGTTGTTCTTTATCCAGCTTAACCTTCTTCGATATAAAGGTGCCAGGGCAAGGAAGACGAATGGCTTCGTATTCTCCGTGGTTGGTGAACGTCTTAACTCTTTCTATAAGAACAACCTTCCTTTTGCTCTTACTGAAGCACAGAAGCGTGTCATAAGAGAGATACGCAGTGACCTTGGCAGTGGCAGGCAGATGAACCGCCTCCTTCAGGGTGATGTAGGCAGTGGTAAAACCATGGTTGCACTTATGAGCATTCTTATCGGAGCCGACAATGGATTTCAGGGTTGTCTAATGGCTCCCACTGAGGTTCTTGCTCTGCAGCATTATAACTCTATTGAAAAATTCGTCAGGGGCATCAATGTGGAAGTGGCATTGTTGACCGGATCAACAAAGCGAAGTGAGAGAGCACGCATTGAAAAAGGGCTGCTTGACGGAAGCATCAACATACTAATCGGTACTCATGCTCTTATTGAAGAGAATGTAAAGTATCTCAACCTGGGACTTGTGATTATAGATGAGCAGCATCGATTCGGCGTTGCACAGAGAGCAAAACTATGGCAGAAAAACGAATGTCCGCCTCATGTGCTGGTTATGACTGCCACACCCATACCGCGAACGCTTGCCATGACACTATATGGCGACCTGGATGTCTCTGTCATTGATGAGATGCCACCGGGAAGAAAGCCTGTCAAAACTATGACTTTTACAGACGCGGAACGTGAGAAAGTCTTTGGTTTCATGAGAAGACAGATAGAAGACGGACGGCAGATATATGTCGTCTTTCCCCTGATAAAGGAATCGGAAACGCTTGACTTCAAGGATCTTGAAGATGGACTTGAGAGTATTGCCCGCGCTTTCCCGCCACCCAGGTATGCTATAAGTGTGGTACACGGACGCATGACATCCAAAGACAAGGAGATATCGATGAACATGTTCAAGAACGGGCAGACACATATAATGGTGGCCACGACTGTTATTGAGGTAGGCGTTGATATCCCCAATGCAAGCGTAATGGTTATTGAAAGCGCGGAACGTTTCGGCCTCTCGCAACTGCATCAGCTGCGTGGTCGTGTAGGACGCGGCGCCGATCAGTCATACTGTGTACTAATGACCTCCCATAAGCTATCCGCTGAAGCCACTGAGCGCATAAACACCATGCTTGCCACCACAGACGGATTTGAGATTGCAGAGACTGACCTTCGCATGCGCGGCCCCGGTGATCTTGAAGGTACACAACAGAGCGGCATCCCTTTCGATCTGAAAATTGCTGACCTGGGAAAAGATGGACAAATACTCAACATTGCCCGTTCATATGCTGAAGAGATACTCACAGATGACCCTGAGCTATCAAAATCTGAAAACCAACTGCTTAAATCCAATCTTAAAAGGCTTTTCGGCAAGAAATTTTCATGGAGTGAAATAAGTTAGGGGTAAGTAAGTCATAATAGTTACAAAGTTACAAAGTTCCAGAGTTCCAAAGTTTCAGGGTTACAGGGTTACATCTCAATCTTAATCTTAATCCCGGCCTCTCAGAATTGACCGCTGCAAAAAAAACTGACCAATTACACTGTTATTTTGAATACAATTCAGTAAAATTGGAACTGCAATTTTTTCCTGATGCAAAGAGGAGATGTGATCACTCATGAAGGAATAGTTTTAAAAGCGCCGGGCAACGGAACTGCTGAGGTGGAGATATTAACAGGCAGCGCATGCTCCGGGTGCCATGCCAAATCTGCATGCTCACTCGGGAATACTGAAAGCAAGATCATAAATGTAAAAAGTGATGCCGTTCTGATGCCCGGTGAGAAAGTCACTATCTCAATGGAATTGTCACAGGGTTACCGTGCCCTGACTATAGGGTATATACTCCCATTCATTGTACTAATAACTGTATTTATTGTAATGACAGTCTCAGGTGCCGGAGAGATGACTTCTGCGCTGGTGTCTTTTGCTGCCGTTGCATTATATTATTTTATTGTATGGGGTCAGAGAAAGAAAGTTGAAGAGAAATTTGAATTCAAACTAAAGGACTGAGAGATGAGTTCCACAGTATTAATCACTATCATCATGCTGAGCTTCCTGGGGTTGTTCTCAGCGGTGATACTTTATATTGTTGCCCAAAAATTTAAAATTATTGAAGACCCCCGCATTGACCAGGTGGCTGAGGTTCTTCCCGGAGCCAATTGCGGAGGATGTGGCTATACCGGCTGTCGCTCCTTTGCCGAGACTCTTGTAAAGTCAACCTCCTTTGAAGGTCTTAACTGCCCGGTTGGAGGTGCAGAGACCATGAGCAAAGCAGCGCTGATACTTGATCGTCAGGCTGTTGCAGTTGATCCAAAAGTTGCCGTAGTGCGCTGTAACGGCACTCCTGAGAACTGCCTGCGGACTTCTTATTATGATGGAGCTGTCAACTGCAGAATTGCACATACTCTATACAGTGGCACTACCGGATGCAGCTACGGGTGCCTTGGCTGCGGAGACTGTGTCACTGCCTGCCAGTTTGATGCAATATACATGGATCCCGTGACACAACTGCCTGTTGTCATTGATGAGAAATGTGTCTCATGCGGTGCATGTGTGAAGGCTTGTCCCAGGAATATCATTGAGCTCCGTAAACGTAACCGTAAGGACCGTCAGATTTATGTTTCATGTGTTAATAAAGATAAGGGTGGTCCGGCCCGTAAAGCTTGCACTGTTGCGTGTATCGGCTGCGGGAAGTGTGTGAAAATATGCCCCTATGAAGCCATCACCATGGCTGACAACCTTGCTTTCATTGATTCGTTTAAATGCAAGTTGTGTCGTAAGTGCGTAGCTGAATGCCCTACTGGTGCAATTCGTGAAATAAATTTTCCTGTGAAAGAAGATAAGCCGGCTGAACCGGTATTGTCAGATGTAAAAGAATAGTTTTTCAATTAAAAAATAACAAAGTGTTAAAGACGTTTCCAAAAGGCGGTGTTCACCCCCCGGAGAATAAGCTCACAGCTTCAAAACCCATTGTGGTATTGCCGCTTCCGGTGTCAGTCACCGTACCTGTCTCACAGCATATAGGAGCACCGGCAACACCTGTTGTTGTCAAAGGTGATGTTGTCAGGACAGGCCAGGTTATAGCATCGGCCAAAGGTTTTGTTTCAGCTAACATTCACTCCCCTGTCTCCGGCAAGGTGAGCAAGGTGGAGCCCATTGCTGACACCACGGGTTATAAACAAATGGCTATTGTTATCGATGCTGAAGGCGATGAGTGGGCTGATGGTATTGACCGTTCTCCTGCATTCATTAAAGAGGTTACTCTGACCCGCGAACAGATAATACAACGCTGCCAGGAGTGTGGCCTCGTAGGCCTTGGTGGTGCTACCTTTCCAACGAACATCAAGCTGACTGTCCCGGCAGGAAAAAAATGCGATACCTTAATAATTAATGGCGTTGAATGTGAGCCTTATCTCACCTCTGACCATAGACTCATGCTTGAGAAAGGACAGGAAGTGCTGACAGGCGCCACGATCATCATGAAGGCCCTGGGAGTTGACAAAGCGGTAATAGGTATTGAAGCCAATAAGCCTGACGCCATCAACCATCTTACTGAATTGACAGCCGGTTATAGCGGTATAACCGTTCAGCCTCTTAAGGTCAAGTATCCACAAGGTGGTGAGAAGCAGCTCATTAAAGCCTGCACAGGTCGTGAGGTGCCATCAGGAAGTCTGCCTCTTGACGTTAACGTTGTGGTACAGAATGTTGGAACTGCCTTTGCAGTGTATGAGGCAGTACAGAAGAACAAACCTCTGATTGAGCGGGTTGTCACTGTAACAGGCAAGTCAGTGAAAGAACCCGGGAACTTCCTTGTACGTATCGGTACGCCTGTCACAGTTCTAATCGAAGCTGCCGGTGGCATGCCTGATGATACGGGCAAGATCGTCAATGGTGGCCCTATGATGGGCAAAGCACTGGCAATGACCGATGTGCCGGTAACCAAAGGTACCTCAGGCATTATTCTCTTCCCCAAAGATGAATCAAGACGTGAAGATATCTCGCCATGCATCAGGTGCGGTAAATGCTCCTCCGGTTGTGCTATGGGTCTTGAGCCCTGGCTTCTTGCCGCAGCTTCCGAAAAAGCCATGTATGAGAAAGCAGAAAAAGAGAGGATCACTGATTGCATGGAGTGTGGAGCCTGTGCATATACATGCCCTGCCAAGAGACCATTGCTTGATTATATAAGGCTCGGTAAAGCAACTGTCATTCGTCTGGCACGTGAACGTATTACGAAATAGTAAGAAACAATATGAATAACATCCTTAACGTCTCCCCCTCACCGCACCAGCAAAGCCGTGAGACCACCCGCAAGCTGATGCTTGCAGTGGTGATAGCTCTTCTGCCGGCGCTGGCGGTTTCGATATATTATTTCGGAGTGGGGGCAATAATTGTTACACTCACATCAGTACTGTCATGCGTTCTGATTGAGTATCTCATTCAGAAATTTATCTTTAAGGGAAAGCCTACAATATCAGATGGTTCAGCCATAGTAACCGGATTACTTCTCGCCTTTAATGTGCCTTCCAACCTCCCG
>CAZGDJ010000044.1:0-391 GCA_964524635.1 uncultured Rikenella sp.
AATTTTATCAGGAGGGGTAAAACTTCACAGGTTGAAGAACCCCTGATTGATGTTGTCATTTTCAGGCAGAACACAGAAGGTCTCTATGGAGGTGTTGAATGGTCAAACCCACCTGCACAGGTTTACGATGCACTTATGACACACCCGAAATTCCGTGAAAACTTCGGATGGTGCCCAAAAGAAGACCTGGCTGTATCAACCCGTATCTTTACCCGGAAATACACAGAGCGCATTGTCAGAGCAGCTTTTGAACACGCCGTAAGATATGAATATAAATCCGTAACAGTCTGTGAGAAGCCAAACGTAATAAGGGAGACTTCGGGGCTCATGTGGAAAATAGCGAAGGATATTCAAAAGAATGATTTCCCTGGAATACAGCTCAGGAATACCA
>CAZGDJ010000044.1:401-14314 GCA_964524635.1 uncultured Rikenella sp.
TCAATACAAATATTGATGCACAGATGATGTGGCTGACAAAGAACCCTGAGGATTATGGTGTGATCGTTGCCGGTAACATGTTCGGGGATATTGCCTCAGACGCTTTTGCCGGTCTGATTGGCGGACTCGGTTTTGCCTGCAGTGCACAATTCTCAGAGGAAGGCATTGCAGTCTTTGAACCTACCCATGGCTCAGCGCCCAAGTATGCCGATTTTGAGATATCAATTGTCAACCCGATTGCCATGATCGAATCAGCCTGCATGATGCTGGATTATATTGAAGAGAAGGCCATTGCCTCACGTATCAGAAAATCTATTGCCGATGTCATTGAGGAAGGTAAAGTACGTACTTATGATATGATGAAGCTTTCCGGTAAACCTGAGGTGATTGAACAGGGTGCTGCCTCAACAACCAAGATGACTGATGCTATCATTGCCCGACTTAAATAAACGATTATGACCGAGGTGATAAAAAAACTGTGGCCTGAACTCGACTGGATCAAGGATAAGGAGCTCAGGGAGAAGACTGCACATACATGGGAACTGGCTCTGGAACGGAGCGTGCTGACTGTAGAAGACCTTAACCGCATTCCTTTCACTCTTCTGTGTGGTCCTGATCTCAAAGTGACCTTCATGGATCATAAGAGGTGTGTTGTTCATATAGCCAGGGAAGCAGGAGAAAAAATGAATGAGTTCTTCAGAAATGATCTGCCTGTGAATATGGATGTTCTTATCTCGGGAGCTATTCTTGCGGATGTAGGTAAGATGCTTGAATATGAGCTTGATCCTGCAGGTAAAGCAGTTCAGGGTGCATATGGACAATACCTTCGCCACCCATTCTCAGGTGTCAGCCTCGCAGAAGAATGTGGCGTGCCTCCTGAAGTGTGCCATATTATTGCTGCTCATGCTCATGAAGGCGACCTGGTTAAGCGTACCACTGAGGCCTATATTGTGCATCATGCCGATTTTATGACTTTCCTGCCGTTTAAAAGCCGGCTTATAATATAAGATTATGCATAAAATAAAAGAGAGAGGAAATTATCCTCTCCCTTTTTATTTGCTTATGCCCTTGTGGGCATTACAGACGTTTTTATAACCCATTTTATCGACTTCACGGTCATAAGTCATAAGACCGTTCGTCTCTGTCTCGACATCAGTGGTCTGGGTATAAACTGAAGCGCTAAGTCCTTTCTTTTCTACAAGCTCTCTCACAGTAGCATAAAATGATTCGTACTTCCTGAGTAGTTCTGTACTGTCATTCATTTTTTGATATCCCCAGTTTTTCTGTTCCCAAGTATGATCCTGCACCGGAAGACCCAGACCTCCGAACTCGCCCAGAACAATAGCTCTTTTGACTTCACTATCAGGAGCAACTGGCTCAGGGTAATGATGAACATCACTAACGTGGCCGGTACCCCTGTCTGTCCAACCAGAAGCACTGTTGACAAGCCTTGAGGTATCATAAGCCGTGACAAGGTCGGTTACTGCAGCAGTATTATATTGTCCCCATCCTTCGTTATAAATAACCCACATAATTATGGAAGGATAGTTGTATTTTGTGTCTATCATTCTTTTCAGTTCAGTGATGAATTGAGTTGAGTCTTCAGTACTTTTTTGTATGTCAGGCTTTTCTTCCCAGATATAATCATCCCCGCTCGGCATATCCTGCCATACCAGCATGCCAAGGCGATCAGTATGATAATAGTATCTTCTGTTCTCAACCTTGACATGCTTTCTAAGCATATTAAATCCCATCTTCTTAAGCATTTCAATATCGCTCACCATTGCCTGATCTGTAGGAGGAGTATATATACCATCAGGCCAGAAGCCCTGATCAAGAGGACCGTTCTGCCAGGTAAACCCGTTATTAAGCATCAGACGTGTGAAACCGTCATCAGTCTTACCAAGTCCTATCTTCCTCAATCCGGCATAAGATTTGATTTTATCGGATATTTCTCCCCCGGAGATAAGCTCAATGCTTATATCGTAAAGGACGGGATTGTCAGGGCTCCATAGCTGTGGATCAGGGACGATAACCTTAGTTGGTTTCCCGGCCTCACCCGAAGCGCTGGCAACATGTTTGCCATCAAGTGTCAGGTGAATCATAACTGTTGCCGGAGCCAGGTCAACCGGCGGGCAATTACCAGGTGCCTCGCATTGACCTTCATAAACTGTCAGTGTGAAGGATGCATCATCGATTGAAGGAACAATTTTAAGGTCGCAAATCCATCTGCTTTCCACAGGCTCAAGCCAGACTGTCTGCCAGATTCCTGTTGCAGGGGTGTACCATATACCTCCGGGTTTAGAAACCTGTTTTCCCCTTGGCTGTTTACCTTTATCAGTCGGGTCCCAGACTTTAACTTTAATTGTGTGTCTTTTCCTGTTATTAATGGATGAAGAGATATTAAAAGAGAATGGATCATAACCGCCCTTATGAGATCCGACAAGCTTATCATCAATCCAGACAGTTGTTTCCCAGTCAGATGCCTCGAAATTCAGGATAAGCTGTTTCCCCTTCCAGTTTTCAGGAATTTCAAAATTTCTTGAGTACCAGATGACAAGTGAGTCTGTCATTCTCCGTTTTACTCCTGACAATGCTGATTCAACAGGGTATGGAACGAGGATTTTTCCCTCAGGCTCACCCGGAGTGGTATTTTTCCCGCAAATGGTATAGTCCCATAAACCGTTAAGATTCAACCACATATCGCGGGAAAGACCCGGGCGTGGATACTCAGGCCATGGCATATCCGGATTAACGTCACCAGCCCATTTAGTCATTAATGGATTATCAGCAGGATGCCAGGCGGCTTTTTCTTCGCCAGTGCAGGCAACAGCCACTAAAGCCATGAATATGACAGCAGGGATAAGATAATACTTCATTTTTATTTGTTTAATGTCATCCAAGTTTCATTTTCTCTATCTCTTCCATATTACGCTCATGATAAGCAATTTTTCCCATAGGAGTATAAAGAAAATCAATGAGGTCCTTGTACCTGTCAGTTATCTTTCCTCTTACAACCTTCATGGTTGAGTTCATCAGTCCATTTTCTTCTGTGAATCCTTCATTCAGAACGCCAAAAGCTACAGGAAGCCAGCGATGCGGGAACATGGTGCCGTATTTGCCATTTATTCTGTACTCATTTATTTCATTCTCAATAAGATTCATTACCGCTCTCTTGCCTTCCTCTGTCGTTGCAGAAAGATTTTTGTCCTCAAGGAAAAGCTTAAGAGCGTGCTGGTTAGGAATAATCAGTGCTACGGTATAAGGCTTCTGGTTATTGTACAACATACACTGGTCAATGTATTTAGACTGTTCGCTCATTGCCTCTTCGATTCCTTCCGGGCTGAATTTCTCACCATCATCTGCAATAAGCAGGCTTTTAAAACGACCAAGAACATAAAGAAATTCTTCCCCTTTTGCAAGATATCCCATATCTCCTGTGAATAGCCATCCGTCACGTATTGCATCAGCAGTGGCTGCGTCATTCTTCCAGTAACCAGCCATTACGTTGCCCCCTTTAATAACTATCTCACCTTTCTCCCCGACAGGAAGGCTGTTACCTTTTTCATCGCAGATTTTAATCTCAAGGTTTGCAACAATATGGCCTGATGAACCAAGTATATGCCTGTCAAGTGAATTGGATGAGATAATTGGAGATGCTTCTGAAAGCCCGTATCCCTGCATCATTGGAACGCCAATTGCATAGAAGAATCGTTGAAGCTCTATATCCAGAAGTGCCCCGCCACCTATAAAGTATTGAAGCTCACCTCCGAATGATTCACGGATTTTCGAAAAGAGTATTTTATCAAAGAAGTCCAGAAATGGTTTCTTAAGTTTCTGTAATCCCTTCCCTTTATTATAACCTTCCTTATTATATGAATAAGCCATCTTCATTGCAGTATTAAAAAGTAATTCGGTCATTTTACCTTTTTCCTTGATACCCTTTTCAATATTCTTCCTGAAATTCTTTGCCAGTGAGGGGACGCTCATAAGGAGGTTTGGCTTTATCTCCTTTATACATATAGGTATATTGCGAAGGCTTTCCATTGGAGTCTTGCCAACTTTTACAGAAGCAATACTTGCTCCTTTGCCCATGAATGCATAAATACCTGCAGTATGTGCAAAAGAGTGGTCCCATGGAAGGATCAGCAGTGTTTTAAAATGCTGGGGTATATCCATCAGGCTGTATGACTGGTAGACATTAGTGACGTAGTTACCATGTGACAGTATGATACCTTTTGGATCAGCAGTTGTACCTGAGGTGTAGCAAATATTTGCATAATCAGATGGAGTGATGCTTCTGGTAAATTGCTCAAAAGCCGACCTGTTTACCGGGTTCTCAAGCCATTCTCTTCCAATTTTTCTTACTTCATTGAAATGAATCTCGTTTGCTGAATACTCTTCCCTTGTATCGAGGTAAATGATCTTTTTCACGCCCGGACAATAGCTGATAATCTCATTTACTTTTGGTGCCTGGCCGCTGGAGGTAATTACCATTTTTGCTCCGGAGTGATTCAGTCTGAATTTAATCTCTTCAGGGTTAAGTTTCACTGACAGAGGAACGTTAACAGCGCCAGTGTACAGAACTCCAAGTTCACTTACTACCCAGCTGTTTCTTCCTTCCGAGATAAGGCTTATGCGATCACCTTTTTCAATCCCCAGCTGCTTGAGGCCTGCTCCGAATTCCTGAACCTGGTGTTTTACTTCCTGGTAGGTTGTGCCTTCGTACTTATCCTGGGGTTTTTCCCACAGGTAAATATTTGAGGAGTACTTTTCAACATTCTCTTCAAAGAACTGGATGATTGATTTCATAGGTCTGTTTTTTGGGTTTATTAAGCATTCTAATATATAAAAGAATTGATAGATGAATGTATTGTTAGTTGAATTTCGTTTGGTAAATATTTCAGATTTTATATCTTTATCAATTATAACCCAGATAAACTGTCATTTATGAAGAGACTAGTCACTGTTTTATTGTTAGGCATTATGCTTGTCACCCCATCGTGTGATTTTGTTAAAAAGAATAATCCTTTTGGCAGGAAAGCCAGAGAGGCAGAAGCTTTGAGGCAGCAGCAGGAAGCTTTTCGTATTGCTGATTCAATAAAGGTTGCTGAAGAAGAGGCAGCAAGGCAGTTAGATTTGCTTACCGAACAGGCCAGGGTTGCAGAACAGGAAGCATCAAGACAATCTGATTACCACATAATTGTCGGAAGTTTCCTTACACCTGAATATGCTGCATCATGGCTTGACCATATGACACAAATGGGTCATAGTGCCAGAATTATAAACATGGGCGGAGGCCGATGGCAGCTGGTTTCTGTCAATTCATATCCAACATTGAATGATGCATGGAATGCATTACAGAAGTACCAGAATGATGTCAACCAGGATGCCTGGATTTATAAGCCGGACTGATTATCTGTAGATAGTGGCAGACCTGTCGGGGCCTACTGATACAATCGTTATTGGTACTCCGGTTTCCTTTTCAATGAACTTTATATAATCTGTCAGTTCTTCCGGCAGTTCATCCCATTTTTTACATCCTGAAATCTCACAATTCCAACCTGGCATTGATCTGTAGTTTATCTTTTCAATTTCATCAAGATGATATGGTAGTTCGGTTATCTCTTTCCCTCCGACTGAATAAGATGTACAGACTTTAATATTTTCAAATCCTGACAGGACATCAGCTTTCATCATAAAGAGCCTTGTCACGCCATTGACCATTATAGCATATTTCAGGGCAGGCAGGTCAAGCCATCCGCACCTGCGTGGCCGGCCTGTAGTTGCGCCATATTCATGTCCAAGGTCACGGATAAGCTGCCCGGTCTCATCATTAAGCTCTGTAGGGAAAGGACCGCTGCCAACCCTTGTACAATATGCCTTGAAAATTCCGAATACATCACCGGTACGTGAAGGTGCAATTCCAAGACCTGTACAGGCACCTGCTGCAACTGTGTTAGATGAAGTAACAAAAGGATATGTTCCAAAGTCGATATCAAGCATGGTGCCCTGAGCTCCTTCAGCAAGCACTTTTTTACCTTCATTCAGGCTGTTATCAATGAGATATTCACTGTTCACCATAATGAATTTTTTGATGAACTCGATGCCTTCAAACCATTCACCCTCAAGTTCAGGAAGGTTATAAGTGAAGTTATATCCCTTGAGCACTCGTTCATGTTCCTTAACATGAGATTCATATATTTCCCTGAAGTTGCTCTTTACAACATCGCCAATACGAAGGCCGTGTCGTGAGGCTTTGTCAGTGTAGGCAGGGCCGATACCGCGAAGAGTAGAGCCAATCTTTGAGGCACCAAGAGCTGTCTCCTGTGCAGCGTCAAGCAGCCTGTGCGTTGGAAGGATCAGATGTGTTTTGTATGATAAGCGAAGTCTTTCATGAACCTTGTCAATGTTAATTCCAAGGCTTTCGACCTCTTTTTTAAAGACTACAGGGTCAAGTACCACGCCATTACCTATCACATTTATTTTACCTTCATGAAAGATTCCGGAGGGTACAAGATGAAGTACGTGTTTTGTGCCATTGAATTCAATAGTATGACCGGCATTCGGCCCGCCCTGAAAGCGTGCAACAACATCATAATCAGGACTTAATGCATCAACTATTTTACCCTTTCCTTCATCACCCCACTGTAAGCCCAGAAGAACGTCAATTTTCATTTTATTATTTTTTAAGGCGGATGAAGATACAATTTTTTTACAACTTAATCCGGACAATCATCATGTATTAATTCCGTTTATTGTTATTACGTGCTGTCTGCCTGTGTAAAGATTTTGCATTTTTTAATAGTAATTTATCGAAAAAAAACATAAATTTGATTAATAGTGTATATTTCAATGAATTACATTCATAATGAGAAGTAAAACTAACATCAGAAATAATGAAAAACAGAATTATTACTTCAGTACTGACATGTGTTATTTTGTTAATATCTGTCCAAAGTCTTTCTGCCCAGGATGACCAGCTGTTGTTCAGAAAAAGGATTCTGTCATCAACATGGAACAGCTTTCTGTATGGTGATGCGGTTGTTGTTATTGGGGAAATGAAAGGTGCTGCGGCAGTAGGAATACCTGTTATTGCAGCAGGTGCCGGAGCATTGGTGCCACTACTGACCAATGAATCGAGACCTGTTACGACTAATATGCTTCAGCTGACAAACCATGGTCAGACGATTGGATGGTTTGATGGCTTTGCTTTTTCAGCTTTAATATTTGGCAATGATTTTTTCGATTCTAACAAATACAAAGTTACGCTTGGCCTTGGAGCTGCAACAAGTATTGGCCTCGGGATTCTGGGCAAATCACTGGGTAAAAATAAGGACTGGTCTGAAGGACAGGTAGCCCTATATCGTCATTATGGATGGGTAGGGCCAATGATTACGTCCTTCACTGCGATGACTTTTGCAGATGATCCAAGGGTTTACGGTGGAGCATTTTTGCTTGGTGGTGCTGGTGGATATCTCTTGGGTGATGTAGTCAATAACTGGAATGAATTTACAAGGGGAGAGGTTACTGCCACAAGGACATTAACTATTATGAACGGAATACTTGGAGGGTGTATTCTGGCAGATATACAAGATTATGCGAAGACCGATGAGTTATATTTCAAAGGAGCCGAATTTCTCATACCTGCAGCCGGAATAGCAGCAGGCACTGCAATCGGTCACTTCTGGCTCAAGGATACAAAGCTTACTCCCCGTCAGGGTATGACAACTGTATATGCCGCCGGAGGAGGCGCTATCCTGGGTTTAGGTCTTGCCCTGGTGGTGAATTCCGAAGCCCCCACATTATGGTATAGCATACCTTATGCCACAAGCCTTGGAGCTTACGCTTTTGCTGTCGAAAAAATGCGCAAAAAGAACAGCAGTATTGGTTTCAGATCTGATGATAAAATGAGCAACTGGGACTTCGCCTTCATGCCATATAATATCATGCTGAACAATAAAATTGAAAAAGCAGGAGGTTATCTGAATAACGGGAGGACTGTGGGAATGCAGCCTTTATTTGCTGCCACATTTACTTTCTGAGAAAGCAAACCGGTCAGGAGGTCTTACTTCTTCTTTTCACTAACTCCTGAGTTTCCGTAAATATAAAGCGAGTAGTACTGTGGGGTGAAATTATTCACCTCACATGCTCTGTTTATTATCTCATTGATCCTGGGGTCTCTGAATTCAATGATAGCACCTGTTTCAATGTCAATCAGATGATCATGCTGAAAGCCCTGATATGTCTTCTCAAACTGCGCGATGTTATGGCCAAACTTATGCTTTATTACCAGTTTGCAGTCCATCAGCAAATCTATGGTATTATATAGAGTGGCCCTTGAAACCCTGTAATTTTTGTCATTCATAAAATTAAAGAGCGACTCAATATCAAAGTGACCATCACGCGAATATATCTCATCTAGGATAGCAAACCTTTCAGGTGTCTTTCGATATGAATGCTTGCTGAGATATTCAGTAAAAATCTGCTTAACTACAGCCCTGGCATCATTATTTGCCATTTTATCAGTTTTATTGATCAAATTTATTACTTATGCTTCTATTCTTCAATAAACTCTTCAACCCGTTTTACAGAAGCCACGCCTTTAACATTGGAGAGTTGCATTATCAGGTTGTTAAGGTCACTGGTATGGTGTACGTACAGGTCAATGGTGCCTTCAAAGATGCCATCATACACTGAGACATTTATGTTGCGGATATTGACGTTAAGTTCATTTGAGATTTTGCTGGTTATTTCATTGATCATTCCAATCTTGTCTATTCCGTTGATGCTTATTCTAACAAGAAATGAGGCAAGCTTATGTATAGTCCACCTGACAGGTATGATCCTGTTGCCTTCACTTGACATAAGCTTCACAGCAACAGGACACTTAGGTTTATGTACTATTATCGAGTTGTCAGGTGAGGCATAACCAACGACTTCGTCACCGGGTATTGGATTACAGCAGGAAGCTATTACATAAGAATTCCCCGGTCTGTCGACATTCTCACGAAGAAGATAGGGGTGGCTCTTGTCAATCTGGGCAGGTGCAGCAGACTCTGACTTTTCCTTCTGAAGACGTTTATTTCCACCTCCAACTGCAAGCTTCCAGTATTTTTTGAGGCTGCTCTCAGGTGCTTTTTTAAGTACCTTCCTGAGCTCATCGAGGTTGATAAGTCCAAGGCCTATTCTTGAATAGAGTTCATCCTTTCCAAGCAATTCATAATAATCAAGCAGCTTCTTGATGATATCTGAGTTAGGTACAACACCCAGATCATTCAGCTTGCTCTCCAGCATTTCAAACCCTTTTTGTATGCGATCCGTAGATTGATCCTTAAGTATATCCTTGATGGCAGCTTTAGCCTTTGGAGTGTGAGCATAATCAAGCCATTCTTTTTCAGGTTTGGCTATATTCGATGTAATGATCTCAACCTGGTCTCCGCTCTGTAATGTTGTTGAAAGAGGGCAGAGTTTGTAATTGACCTTTGCGCCAATAGCCTTGTTGCCCACATCAGTATGAATTTCATATGCGAAGTCAAGGGCTGATGCTCCTTTTGGGAGGTTAACAAGGAGGCCTTTAGGTGTGAATACCATTATCTCTGAGGAGAATAGGCTCATCTTGAAATCGTCAAGGAATGCAATGGGATCAGCTAAAGGATTGGCGAGCATTTCGCGAATATGCTTCAGCCACTTGTCAAGTTCGCTTTCAGATTGTGACAGGTCGCCTTTATACTTCCAGTGTGCAGCAAAACCTCTCTCTGCAATATCATCCATACGCTGGCTCCTGATCTGAACCTCCACCCATCGGCCGTCAGGTCCCATGACCGTAAGGTGAAGTGCCTCATAACCATTGGGTTTAGGCCTGCTTACCCAGTCGCGCAGCCTGTCAGGTTTTGGTGTATAGATATCAGTGATAAGTGAATATATCTGCCAGCACTGCGCCCTTTCACTGAGTTCTGATCCGGGCTCAAAAACGATTCTGACAGCAAGCAGGTCATAGACTTCCTCAAAGGGGACATTCTTTGACTGCATCTTTTTCCAGATGGAGTAAATAGACTTAAACCTGCCTGAGATATCAAAATTGATATTGTTATCATTAAGTGTGTTTATAATAGGGAGGCTGAATTTATTGATGAGAGCAAGATTCTTTTTCTCATCCAGCTTTATTTTTCGTGCTATCTCGTCATAGATACGCGGGTGTCTGAATTTAAAACTGAGGTCTTCCAGTTCCGTTTTGATGGAAAAAAGCCCCAGTCTATGTGCTAATGGAGCATAGAGGTAAATTGTCTCGCCCGCGACCTTCATCCTTTTATGCTCAGGCATGGAATCTAGGGTGCGCATGTTGTGAAGCCTGTCAGCAATCTTTATGAGAATGACCCTGAAGTCATCAGACAATGTCATCAACATTTTGCGGAAATTCTCAGCCTGAAGTGAATTTGTCTCCTTGTTGTATGTGCCGGATATTTTGGTGAGACCATCTATAAGTGTTGCAATTTTTGGTCCAAACTCTTTCTCAATGGTCTCGAGCGGAATATCGCAATCTTCAACAACATCATGCAGTAAAGCAGCTGCAACAGCCTTTGCTCCCAGTCCTATCTCCTGGTTAACAATACGGGCAACATTTATCGGGTGAATTATATAGGGCTCGCCTGAATTACGCCTCATATCTCTGTGAGCTTCATTGGCAAACCTGAATGCCTTGTCTATCAGCTCTCTGTCAGAGGGTTTGTCGCACCTGAATAAATTATCTATCAGGGATTTATACTCAGTCTCTATCCTTTTGGTATCCTCAGCATTAAATATTTGAATCTTTGTTTTGCCCATCAGTCCGCAAAATGCAACAGAAAATCAAAGATAAGAAAAATGACTTAATCGAAACCTGTTTATGGCAGTATAGTCACCGTCCCACTTTTCTGAATAACTTTCCCTGAAGGTGGCGTGAGCTTCAGATTCCACAGGTAAACTCCAGCTGGCATTGGTATGCTGCCATTATATCCGTTCCATGGAACACCCGGGTTTGATGTATGAAAAAGAAGAGTGCCCTGGCGGCTGTATATCCGAAACTCATAGGTGACAGGAGTAAACGAGAGTACTGGTGCAAAAGTATCATTACGTTCGTCACCATTGGGAGTGAAAGCATTGGCCATGAAAACATTTTCAACAGGGATGAGTGATGCATATTCTGAGCGGCATTCAGTTATACCGGCCGGGGCACCGGGTTTAACGGCAGCTATATAGTATCTTACCAAACCCGTATTTACCTCTTCTCCAAAGGTACTGTAATCATCAGTCCATAGAGTATCGTTTATGTCATCAGCCACCATGGAAAACCCGTAACCTGTGTTACGCCATACGCTATAGATTGCCGGTTCTCCGGTGAAGGGACTGTTCCATGTCAGCAGTACTTCTTTTATTTCAAGCTGACACTTTAAAACCATATTCCTTACCGGTTGGGAATAAGCAACAGGATTACCACAGTTGTTAAGTGCTGATATACGGTAGAGATTTATGGTATCGGTATTACCTTTAAAATCATTCAATATTGCCATTTCCCCTGATGCCTGTACCGTGTCAAATGGTTGCCACGTTGTTGCAGGCAAGGCAAGTTTCTCGCCGAGGAAAGCAGTAATATCAGAAGTCTGATCATATCTGCTATTCAGTGTTACCAAACCGTTATCAGCTACTATCGACTCAATTTCAGTCCAGGAAGGTGGAGCCTCACGTCCTGATGTAATGCATTGCCTGTTTGAAGAAGAGAGCTCTTCTGAACTATTTGCTGCGACAACGTAAAAGCAATATTCACTGTTGTGTAAATAGCCCTCAAGATCAAAGTTTACCGTGGTTATTCCGACAGTTTGATGAAGCGATGGGGCTGATCCATTGACTGACATGTAAATATTGTACAAAGTCGCCGGATGTGCAGGGTTCAGATATGGAGTCCATGAAAGCTGTATTCTGCCATTGCAGGTGTCATTTACTATCGAAAGAAAGATAGTCCTCAGGCTATTGCTGAGAGGGCTTATATTGTGAGAAGAATCCATTGCTGCAACCACATAAGCCTCACTTTTATAACGCGCTGCCGAGGCAGAATAAATGTAGTTTGTCAGATCAGGTGGTCTTACTGTATCAACGGCATTTCCAAAATTATTCTGGTAAGTGTAGATAACATGGCAGCTTATGTGCGGAGAGCCTCCGGGCAACCAGCTTATATGTGCATATCCGGTATTGGGATCAACGGTGACCCTATCCAGTACCGGAGATTTTGGTTGAGTCACAACCTGCCCCATAACCGGAACAAGGGTGACATACAACGCAATAAAAAATATCAATCGGAGAGCTTTCATTTTGCACCGGCAATAACCTCAATTGCTTTGTCAGTATTATAATACGTTGCAAACAGCTCTTTTATTTTGCGGGGAGTAATTGTCTTGACTGTTTTCTCCAGATTCTTATAGTAATCTGGTTCAGTACCATGATCTATGAGACTTCTTATTGTCTCAGCTGTTGAGAATGGACCGTCAAACATCCTGGCTATTTCACCCATAATATTATTTTGAACCACTCTTAGTTCGTCATTTTGAACCTCTGTCAGAACCAGTTTTTTTATTTCCTTCTTTATTTCTTCTAGAGTCTGTTCCCTGTATCCGTTTGCAACTTCCGTGACAATAGTAATAAAACCCACTTTATGCAGCGCGCTGGCGACAGAGTTTATGCCATATGTGAAACCTTTATCTTCCCGGATATTTCTCATCAGCCTTGACCCGAAGTACCCTCCCAGTAACATATTAGCTACCTGCAGTCCCTTATAGTCAGGATGCTCTCTTGTTATGCCAATCCATCCAAGTCTTATGGCACTTTGCACTGAATCAGGCACTTCTGCAAATATTCTTCCCGGTGCCGGGGTGTGAAAGTTTAATTCGGGCAATGCAGGCTTTTTCCATACTGCGCTCCCATTACAGGCAAAATATTTTTCCATCACAGGTAATGCTTTTTCCGGATCCTTCCCTGCAATCGTAATATACATGTTCTCACGCCTGTAGAATTGTGAATGGAAGTTCCTTGCATGCCCGGTAGTCATTGCCTGGTAGTCTTCAATGACAGCTACCTTTCCGTAGGGATTTTCGCTGCCAAAGAGAGCCCTGTAGAACTCTTCACGTGCAATAACTGAAGTCTTCTGTCTGTTGGTAAGGAAGGATTGGATCCTTTTGTCCATAAGCATCCTGAATTCTTTTTCAGGGAATGATGGGTGAAACATTACCTCCTCGGCCAATGCCATTACCTCATCAAGTTTTCTTGACAGGGTTATGGCAACAAGGCATGCTGTATCTTTATCTGCGTTATGAGTAAAGGCAGCGCCTGTCATATCAATCAGATCATTGATGGAAACGGCATCATGGAGACTGGTCCCCTCAGTCAGCATTGCATTGGCTGTCGAAGCGGCCAGGTTAACCTCCTCCATCATCTGACCGGCATTGAATACGAATTCGATACGAAGAAGATCCAGTGTGCCTGTACCGAAAAGGTAAACAGGGACACCTCCTCCCAGTGAGCATGTAATAGGCGCAGGGATGTTTCCAGCCGTCGGAATTACAATTTCGGGTTGTGTTTTTCTGTCTGCCGTTTTCATTTCTTTGCCGGAAGGTAATAGATTACACTGCAGTTTGTTTCTTTAAATGTACGGGAAGCGATTTCTGTAATCTCTTCGCACGTTACGCTCATATACCTTTCTGTCTCGGTATTTATTTTCCCTGCATCACCCAGAAGTTCATAATAAGCAAGGCTGAAAGCTTTGTTAGCTGCGCTCAGGTATGACATGAGCTGATGAGACTCATAACGATTGCGGGCTTTATCAAGCTCAGCATCAGTCACAGGTTTGCTGGCAGTCAGATAAAGCTGTTCCATCACCTCTTTTT
>CAZGDJ010000045.1:0-14259 GCA_964524635.1 uncultured Rikenella sp.
ACGGCCACAATATTCACAGACAATGATTTTCTTTCTTGACTTTATATCAAGCTGTCTCTGGGGCGGTATCTGGTTAAAGCAGCCACCACAGGCATCTCTCTGAACAGAAACGACAGCCAACCCGTTGCGGGCATTTGAGCGAATACGTTTATACGCTGTCAGCAGTCTCTCTTCGATTTTTGTTTGCAGGTCAAGTGACTTCTTGTCAAGGACCTCTTCTTCCTTCTCAGTATCACGGGTAATGTCATCAAGCTCAGATTTCTTACCTTCCAGATCCCTTTTTCTTTCATCAAGGACAGCAAGAGCCTCAGCCATCACCTCTTTTTTCTCAGTGACCTGTGCAGAGAACTCCCGTATCTTCTTGTTGCAAAGCTCAATCTCAAGAGTCTGAAACTCAATCTCTTTTGAGATAGAATCATACTCACGGTTGTTACGAACGTTATTTTGCTGTTCCTCATATTTTTTTATGAGCCCCTGTGATGTAGCAATCTCAGTGTTTTTATTTACAACAGCTTTTTCCAGCTCTGATGTTTCTACCTTAAGATTGTTGATTCTTGTCTCAAGTCCTTCAACCTCATCTTCAAGATCCTGGACCTCAAGCGGTAATTCTCCCCTGAGGGTTCTAATCTTGTCAATATCGGAATCTACAAGCTGCAGAGAATAGAGTGCCCTGAGTTTCTCTTCAATGGTAAGTTCCGTCTCAGCGGTTTTTGTCTGTTTCATTTTCAGAAGTAATTAATCGGATTCGTTTTTATCCCGGAAAACCGGAGTGCAAATTTAGGAAATTTTTTGATAATCAGGTCGTACAGCAGCTGCAAAGAAAATTTTTCACTTTCATAATGGCCTATGTCCGCAACAAGTATGTTATCAGGAGCTTCAATAAAAGCGTGATACTTAACATCACCGGTTATGAAGGCTTCGGCGCCGGCGCGGGCGGCGTCACCGATCATGCCGGCACCCGAGCCGCCACACACGGCAACCGTTCTGATAATGCGCGCCGGGTCTCCGCTGAAACGTATCACAGGCGTGCCAAAGATTTTTTTTATCTGTGCAAGAAATGCCTCGCCGGTAAGAGGGCTGGGTAAAACGCCAATAGCGCCGGCGCCGGCGCCGTAATAGTCATTTTCAAGCGGGATAATGTCATAAGCTACCTCTTCATACGGATGTACTTCCTGTAAGGCTCTGACTGCCTGACTGACAATGTGGGCAGGAATAATTACCTCAATTCTGTTCTCCTGTTCTGTATGCAATTCATTCACTTTGCCTGTAAATGGTTTTGTACCCTTACCAGGTCTGAATGTTCCTTCTCCCCGACTGCTAAAACTGCATGAATCATAATTTCCTGTATGCCCTGCTCCTGCTTTAAAAAGTGCTTCCTGAACAGGTTTTACGTGTTCAAGGGGAACAAAGGTCACCAGTTTAAAGAGCTTCTCTTTTACCGGCAAAAGGACACGTATATTATTAAGACCGGCTTTTTCAGCCATAATATGGCTTACTCCCCATGACATGGCATCAAGGTTTGTATGGGCTGAATAAACTGAAATATTATTTTTTAATGCTGCAGCAACGCACCTCTCAGTTTTTGTCTGGTAACACAATCTTTTCAAAGGTGAAAAAATAAGAGGGTGGTGTGAAAAGATGAGGTCGTACTTGCCATTGACAGCTTCTTCTATCACCTCTTCTGTAACATCAAGTGTGAATAGTATTGAGTTTATTTCTGCATCCGGGTTTCCTACCTGGAGGCCGCTGTTATCATAAGATTCCTGGTATTCAAGAGGAACTTGCTCCTCGATCCAGAGTACGAGCTCTCTAATTTCGACAGGCATGATCTTACCGGATGTCATCTTTAATATCAAGGAGCAGTCCCTTGATATTACGCAGTGAATCAGCTATTTCCTGGCGGAAGTCAGCATCTTCACGATTTACTTTAAGGTACTTGCGTGCACCATCTATTGTCATGCCCTTTTCGCGCAGGAGATGATGAATAAGTTTGAGGTTCTTAATGTCCTCCTGCATGAAAAGCCTGTTGCCCTTATTGTTCTTTTTAGGCTTGAGTATTTCAAACTCGTTCTCCCAAAAGCGAATTGTAGATACCGGTTCTGAGAACATTTCGGCAACCTCCCCTATCTGGTAATAGAGCTTATCAACTTTCTTCTCCCTGTAAGGCATCACAATATGTTATTAATCAGTCAAATGTCTGACCGCTCTGGGTCGATATCTCTATCATGCGATCATATTCATCGGCAGTCAGGTCATTAAAGTAATACATAGCCGGATCAATGTTACGGTCATTAAGTTTTATCTCATAGTGCAGATGAGGTGCAGTTGACAGGCCGGTACTGCCGACAAAACCTATCACATCGCCCCTCTTGACTTTTTGTCCCACTCTCACATTAAATGCATTCAGATGCGCATATATTGTCTGGTAGCCAAAGCCGTGATCAATGATGACATGATTACCCAGTTCACGACGATTTGATTTGACAAGACTGACCACACCATCACCCGTTGCATATACCTCTGTGCCGGTTGGTGCAGTGAAATCCATTCCCGCATGGAATTTGGCAATCTTATAAATAGGATGAATTCTCATTCCGAAGCCTGAGGCAGTACGTTTCAGGTCTTTATTTGAGACAGGTTGTATTGCCGGAATACTGCGGAGCATTTCCTCCTTCTCACTGGCAAGGGTAATAAGCTCATCAAAGGATTGTGACTGAACAACGATTTTCTTTCGAATTTTATCAAGCCGTGTCGCTGTTTCAATTATAAGCTCAGAATTATCAAAGCCATCAAGCTCCTCATAGCGGTTTACTCCTCCGATTCCACCCTCGCGTTGTGAGGTAGGGATGGGCTCGGATTCAAAAATTGTCCTGTAAAGGTTATCATCTGTCTCCTTGAGATGATCCAGAACTTTCTCTACGTTTTCCATCTCCCTGTTCATAAGCTCATACTGCAGGGTAAGCTGGGCGATCTCACGCTTTTGAGCTTTCTCTGTCGGAGAATCAAAGACCATGAAGAAAATGAAACCGTATAGCAGGCCAAGGAAGATAGAGCCGATAAAATAGGCAAAAAGGCGCAGAAGCAATTGCTTGATACCCAGCTTTATTTTATCAAAGCTAAGGGTCTCATGATTAAACTTATACTTGGTCCTGGGCATCTAAAGTTTTTACCTTCTTTTAAGCCTGCAAATTTATAAAAAATAAGTGCTTAATACAAAACGTCAACTTAACCCGGGTCAAAAAGAATAACTCATTTGACAGGTGACGTAAGGAAGTCAAGCATTGAGAAATATTCCTCTTCGGTAAGATCGTCAGCAAAGAAATATAACGGGTTGGATGCTTCACCATACAGGAAGATCTGATAGTGGAGGTGTGGTCCTGAAGACAGGCCGGAGTTACCTGAGTAGCCAATCATATCACCGCGTTTCACTTTCTGTCCCGATTTTACAAGGTACTTGCTCAGGTGACCATATAAAGATCTGTAGCCATAACCATGGTCTATCAGAACCTGATTTCCAAATCCATCCCCCTCATTGCCTGCAAAATAAACAGTTCCGGCACCTGTGGCATAAACCTCTGTTCCGACAGGACAGCGGAAATCCTGACCATGATGCCAGCGTGGTGTTCCCAGGACAGGATGTACCTCGCGGAATTTAACACCGTCACCGAGAGGCATGGTGACATTTACAGGTCTTATATACGGCAGGTGGGCCCACATATCCTTCCACTCCTCAGCTTTTGCAGTCAATTCCACCAGTGAGTTATACTGAATATTGGTCTGGGTTTTAAGATCTTCAAATTTTGACCTCATTGATATCATCAGATCTGAGTTCATGTATCCTGTAAGATCTGCGAATCTGTTAGTACCGCCGGCTCCTCCCTCTTCCATTGACTCAGGTATCCTTGGCATATCAAGTATGGCACGATACATTGAATTATCCGTGGCTCTGATATCGGCCAGCAACGCTGCGGAATAATCTATATCACGCTCTAAAAGATTTGATTTGAGCTTGACCTCTTCTATTCTCTGATTGAGGAGCTCCTCTTTTGGTGAGCCGAAGATCCGGCTAAAAGCAAAAATATAAACCGCTGAAATTAAAATTGAGAGACCCATGAACATGAAGAAACGCAGCAACTTAGCACTTCTGGCCGGTTTGTGCTGCAAATACTGCAGGCTTATAGGATCAAGGATATATTTCTTCCTTTTCTGCATCAAACAGTTACAGGATTATGACTTTTTTTAAAATCGCAAACAAACATAAAATAAAAAAATTAATTTTACAAGCCCCAAATATACAGAAAATTAACACCCGATCGATAGTTACGATGAAGGCTAACGAATTAAGAGAGGAATTTCTCAGTTTTTTCAGATCAAAACAACATACTATTTTGCCGTCTGCACCCATGGTGATCAAGAATGATCCAACCCTTATGTTCACCAATGCCGGCATGAACCAGTTTAAGGATATTTTCCTCGGGAACCAGGCTTCAAAGTACAAGAGAGTGGCAAATTCACAGAAATGTCTGCGTGTTTCAGGCAAGCATAACGACCTGGAGGAAGTTGGCCTTGATACCTATCATCATACAATGTTCGAGATGCTTGGCAACTGGTCATTCGGTGACTATTTTAAGAAAGAAGCTATTGAGTGGTCATGGGAGTTTCTCACCAGACGTCTGGGCATTCCGGAAGAGAGATTATATGCAACTATTTTTGAGGGAAGTACTGAAGAAAATGTGCCGCGTGATAACGAAGCCTCCGATCACTGGAAAAGATGTTTCAGCAGAAATGAAAACTGTATAATTGAAGGATCCAGAAAAGACAATTTCTGGGAAATGGGTGAAACAGGCCCGTGCGGACCATGTTCGGAGATACATATTGATATACGGTCTGATGAGGAACGTGCTAAAAAACCAGGACATCTGCTTGTAAACAAAGGAAATCCTCTTGTAATTGAGATATGGAACCTGGTGTTTATACAATATAACAGGAAGGCCGGTGGCGAACTTGAAATGCTTCCTTCTCGACATGTTGACACAGGGATGGGATTCGAGCGACTCTGTATGGTGGTGCAGAACAAGAAATCAAATTATGACACCGATATCTTTCAGCCTTTAATACAGAATGCCGTTTTGATCACGGGTAAAGCCTATGGCAAAGAAGAGAAACTGGATATTGCACACCGTGTAATTGCAGATCATCTCCGGACAGTCTCTTTTTCAATTGCTGATGGTCAGCTTCCATCCAATAATAAAGCCGGCTATGTCATAAGACGCATACTCAGACGGGCCGTGAGATACGGTTATACCACCCTTGGCATGTCCGAACCATTCATTTTCAAACTTGTACCCGCTTTAATCAGCGTCATGGGAAATCATTATCCTGAGTTGAAAAAACAGGAGGAGCTGATCGCAAAAGTGATCTTTGAAGAAGAGCTCTCATTCCTTAAAACCCTCGGCAAAGGACTGAAGATGATTGAGAAGCGTGTTGAAACACTTAAGAAGGAGAATAAAAATCAATTCCCTGGTAAGGATGCTTTTGTACTGTTTGACACATACGGATTCCCTGTTGATCTGACACAACTGATCCTTAAAGAAAACAATATGACTCTGGACGAAAAGGAATTCACCAGAGAACTCAATTATCAGAAAGAGAGGTCAAGGGATGATGCAGCAGTGACGGCTGGTGACTGGGTTATTCTGAAGGAGGCTGAATCGACATTGTTTACAGGCTACTCACATACCGAAGAGAACATAAATATCGTGAGATACCGTGAGGTCATCAGCAAGGGCAGGGAGGTTATTCATCTGGTTTTTGACAAAACCCCGTTCTATGCTGAATCAGGCGGACAAACTGGTGATAAAGGATACATTGAATCTGATAAAGAAAAAATCAGGATAAAAGACACAATAAAAGAGAATAATCTTATCCTTCATGTTGCTGAGAAGCTTCCTGCTTTCCCTGAAAAACCATTTATCGCGATGATTGACCGGGAAGCCAGAAAGGAGACCGCTAATAATCATTCGGCAACCCATCTTCTGCACCATGCTCTGCGTAAGGTACTGGGCAGGCATGTTGAGCAAAAAGGGTCACTGGTATCTCCTGAAAAACTCAGATTTGATTTCAGCCACTTTAAACAGGTCACGGCAGAAGAGCTTGCAGCAGTTGAACTGATGGTAAATGAACTGATCATGAGTAATATTTCTTCCCGGACAGATGAAGATATCCCTATGGATAAAGCCGTTAAAATGGGTGCAATGGCTCTGTTTGGCGAAAAATACGGTGAAAAAGTCAGGGTAGTCAGTTTTGGTGACTCAGTGGAGCTCTGCGGAGGTACTCATGTTGAGAATACCGGGGTAATAGGCATTTTTAAAATTGTCTCTGAAGGAGCTGTAGCTGCAGGTGTGAGAAGAATTGAGGCTGTTACTTCAAGGCAGGCTTTTGCCTATGTAAATGAAAAACTTAAAACACTTGATGAAATCTCATCAATGCTGAAAAGCACCGGGAATGTTGCACTAAATGTTTCAAAGCTGGTAGCTGAGAATGCTTCTCTGAAAAATACCATTGAAAAAATGCAGACCTCAGCTGCCAATGAAACCCGTGAAAAACTGGTTCAAAAAGCAGAGATCATCAGGGGCATTACAATTGTTTCAGGTGTTGTTGAAGATTCCGGAGTTGACACACTTAAGAATATAGCTCACCAGATCAAGCAGGCATATCCTAAAAGCGCCACAATCATAGGATCAGAAACCGATGGTAAAGCATCATTGCTTGTCTGTTTCAGTGATGAGCTTATTAAAGAATCAGGACTCAACGCCGTTGAAATAATAAAAAACGTTGCCGCTGACATTAATGGTGGCGGTGGCGGACAACCATTTATGGCAACCGCCGGCGGGAAGAAACCTGAAGGGCTTGAGGCAGCTCTAAGTAAAGCCATTTCTCTTATAAAGGCCCGGATTTAGACGGACAAATTTCCGTTCGAAACTCCCCCGGCAATCATTCCAGTCTTAACTTATTACAGATCATCATTTTACATGATCTCATCTGAGATTTAATATTGACATCCTTTCATATATTCGATTTTTTTTATACACTTGTGTCTAAACTAAAACTAATTCAATGGTAGTTACCAGAACCTTTGATTTGATAGACTGGAGTTGTGAGGTCTACCCGCAGGATGTTATGTTCGGAGGAAAACATGATAAACAGTGGGTCACTTACTCAACAGAAACTGTTAGAGAGATGACCAATAATTTCAGTTACGGACTTATGGCTCTTGGTTATAAGAAAGGTGACCATATTGCCACAATTACTCCTAACAAAGCCGAATGGAATATAGTTGACCATGGACTTGCACAGGCAGGCATGATCCACGTTCCCATCTATCCTACAATAGGATCGGAAGAATACGCATTTATTCTCGAACACTCTGAAGTAAAAGCTATTTTAGTTGGGAATAAACTGGTCTACAATAAAGTAAGTCCTGTTGCTTCGAAAATCGAAATGATAAAAGAGATTTTCACATTTGATGCTGTAAACGGATTAAGAACATTTGATGAAATACTGGAAGAGGGCCGCAGGAACCAGGACAGGTTTAAGGAGGAGCTTATAAACATAAAAGATGGAATTAAGCCCTCCGACATGGTAACATTAATTTATACCTCAGGCACCACAGGCAATTCCAAGGGTGTCATGCTCTCGCACAATAATCTGGTGACCAATGCCATAGCAACCAGCACGGCTCATGAATTCGGCATAGGGTACAGGGCTCTGAGTTTTCTTCCCCTCTGCCATGTTTATGAAAGGATGATGAATTATCATTTTCAATACAAGGGCACAAGCATTTACTATCTTGAAAATATGGGTACTGTGGCTGATGTGATGAAGGAAATTAAACCTCATATTGCCAATACTGTGCCAAGGCTGCTTGAAAAGATTTATGACAACATAATTGGAAAGGGCAAGAACCTGCCGTGGATAAAGAAACAGATATTCTTCTGGGCCGTTTCCCTTGGACTCAAGTACAGAATAAAAGGCAATACCAGGTTCTACAAGTTCAGACTTGGTATTGCACGTAAGCTCATATTTAACAAATGGAAGGAAGCACTGGGTGGTGAGCTGAGAGTGCTGGTTTCCGGAGGAGCTGCACTTCAGTCAAGACTCGAGCGTATATTCTGGGCCGCAGATATTCCCGTACTTCAGGGTTATGGACTTACAGAAACATCCCCGGTCATTGCAGTCAATCCCTTAAGACTACCTGAAATAATGTTTGAGACTGTGGGCCCGATACTTGAAGGCGTGACAGTAAAGATTGATGATGATGGAGAGATACTTTGCAAAGGGCCAAATGTAATGATGGGTTATTTCAAGGCACCTGACCTTACTGCACAGGTCATTGATAAAGATGGATGGTTTCATACCGGAGATATCGGACGTATGGAGGAAGGAAGATTTCTTCGCATCACTGACCGCAAAAAAGAGATGTTCAAGTTATCTGCCGGTAAATATATTGCACCACAGGCTATTGAAAACAAGCTCAAAGAATCACTTTTCGTTGAGCAGGCAATGGTTATAGGCGAAAACGAGAAGTTTGCCAGTGCATTGTTATCTCCAAACTTCGCTTTCCTTCATGACTGGTGTTTCCTTCATAAGATACAATACCGGGATAACGCGGAATTGATTGAGACGCCTGAAGTTTCTGAAAGGTTTGCCCGCGAAGTTCGTGAAGTAAATAAAGACCTTGGTGAACATGAACAGATAAAACGCTTCAGACTTGTTACTGAAGAGTGGACCCCACAAACGGGAGAGCTCTCTCCTACTCTTAAATTGAAGAGGAATGTGCTGATGAACCGTTACCATGACATCATCAATGAGATATATTCAATAAAAGAAAAAGAGAATGTTGTGGATATTGTGGTGGAAAGAATAAAAAACGGCGTTACGGGAATACTGAAGAATCTGCCAAAATTCTGATGTTATATAATAAAGATGAGAGGTTACTCAATATCAGGTGTAACCTCTTATTTTTTTATAACTTTGCCTCTCCTTGATATAATTATGAGAGTTTTTTCACGTTTTATCGGTTTACTTTTTTTGCCAGTCATAATATCATCATGCTCTACAGGTGCATGTTATGATGATCTTGACCCTCTGCTTAACTTTGGATTATTTACCAGCGGAACCGGTGCTGTAAAAAAGGCAAACACAATTAAGATAATCGGTGAGTTACCTCCAAATGATACAATCCTTGTTGACAACAAATCTGTTTCCTCTTTTTCTTTAATGCTGAACCCTGCAGGTCAGAGTGTGACTCTTTATATAACCCTGGACGATGTTTCAGATACTGCGGTTATCAGCTATGATAGTTACCCCCATCTTGTTTCGGCAGAATGTGGCTATACTTTTTATAATGAAATAACAGAGCTTTCAACAACCCACAATATTATTGATACACTGATCATCGAAAACAAAAACGTAACACTCAATGGCGAAAGGAATCTGCGTTTGTTTTTTTAGCCTTTTGCTGTTGTTTTCACGGGAGGCTTCGGCACAGGATACAATCACGATTCCCCTTCACATCCGTGCTGGTTTTGACATAGCAGGGCCCATAATGAAAGCCATAGACAATGATCTCTTAAGCTTCGGTGCCCTGGGGTCAATGGATCTTAACGAAAACATATCCGTTGTGGCAGGTGCGAGGTATAGTTCTTTTTCGGCTGCTGATGCCAGCAGATATGTTTTCAAAAGCCGCGGACTTAATTTCGTAGTGGGTACAGACTATAATTTTCTTAAACCAAAAGTCACAGCCGGAAAGTATTATGCAGGTATAGGCATGAGGTACGGAATAAGTTTCTACGGTCAGGAAGCGGATAGTATTAAATATACCAACATATGGGGAACAGGTATTACATCCATTCCTCTTACACACAATATTGGAAATTACCTTGAATTCACTCCCGGTGTGCGTACTGAACTATTCCCCGGATTGACCATCGGATGGAACGTGTACATTAAAGTTCTTTTAGGGGCCGGAACAGGGCATCATCTGAAGCCTGTTTATATGCCTGGTTATGGTGACGCTTCTTCAACTGTTACCACGGGAGTTACTTATTATGTATCAATATCAATCCCGTATCGCAGGATTAAAGTAATAACGAAACCTAAGCCTGTTTCAACAGAAGAAGAGTCAGAAGGTGAAGGCGAAACCGAATCCTCTTCCTCAGAATCATCTTCAACCTCATCATTTGACTAGGAGTGATGACTTTTGCGCTCTGTTGCTGAAAATGAACAACCCGAAAAAAGTTATCAGGCCGTTGATTATCAGCAATTCGTAACCAACCTGATACCCTCCGAGCCATTTTTCGGCGTTAAGATCAAGGAACAGTACAATAAGAGGTGAAGCCACGGCAACGAAAGGCACAGCCTTATCTATTACCCGGCGGTGCGTGAATAACCCGAAAAAGTAAAGCCCAAGCAAGGGGCCATAGGTATAACCAGCTACCATATAAATGGCACTGATGATGCTCGGATTGTTGATCTGTCTGAATATCATAATCACCCCTATCAGAATAAAAGCGAACATAACATGCACGCGCTGCCGTGTTTTTGACAATGCTTTTGCCTCTTTATTACCGGCTCCCAGTATGTCGAATGTGAATGAGGTGGTCAATGCCGTCAGGCATGAATCGGAACTGCTATATGCAGCTGCAATTAAGCCTGTAATAAATAGTATTATCAAAACCGGGCCCAGGCCTCCGCTGGTAACGATAAGCGGGAAGAGATCATCACGGGAGGCGGGTATTGTTATGCCATGTTTTGCTGCATACATGACAAGCATTACACCGAGAGAGAGGAAGAGCAGGTTGATGGGAACAAACATGCTGCTGTAAGTATAAACATTCTTCTTCGCTTCCTTCAGAGACCGGCAGCTGATGTTTTTCTGCATCATCCCCTGATCAAGACCCGTCATCACAATAGTTATGAATACGCCACTAAGGAACTGTTTTACGAAATGCTTTTTATCCCTTAAGTCATCGAGAAAGACAAGCCTTGACATTTCATGGTCCTTTATTGCTTTTATTGCCTCCCCAAGGTTGAAATCAAGTGATTTACTGATAAGTATAAAAGTTGTCACTACTGTGGTGAGCATAATAATCGCCTGAAAAGTATCAGTCCATATTACCGTTCTGATCCCTCCTTTCCTGGTATAAAACCATATTAAAGCGACAAAACCGGTAACCGTAATAATGAAAGGTACATGCAAAGCATCAAAGACAATAAGCTGCAACACCTTGGCTGTCAGGTAAAGACGGAAGGCAGAACCAATAGTTCTGGAAATAAGGAAGAAAACAGATCCTGTTTTATATGAGTTTTTGCCAAAGCGTACATCAAGATAGGTGTATATTGAGGTCAGCTGCAATTTGTAATAAATTGGAAGAAGCACCTCTGCAATAAATGCATATCCAAAAAGGAAGCCAAACACCATGGCCATATAAGAAAAGTTGCTGTCAACCACCCACCCGGGCACTGAAATGAAAGTTACACCAGAGATGGATGCTCCTATCATGCCTACCGCAACAATATACCATGGAGACCGCCTGTTACCAATAAAGAAACTTGCATTATCTGCTTTACGTCCGGTAATCCATGAAACAACAAGAAGAAAAGTAAAATAGACTCCTATTAGGATTACAATTGCCTGTGGCGCTATCATCTGGGTTGTTTTTGCTTAAGTGAGGATAATTAAGGGAACAAAAATATGAAACCATCCTTCATTGGCAAAGATTTAATAAAGTAAATTTGGATGTTGAATTACAATCATGATTTCAAAACAATTTCCTTCAAAACTGCTTGAGGATGCAGTGAATGAGTTTGCCTCACTGCCAGGTATAGGTCGAAAGACAGCTTTCAGGCTGGTAATGCACCTTCTGCGCAGAGACAGCACTGAAGTTAAACGATTCGGGGAGACCGTTATCCGTCTTCGCGAAGATGTGTGTTATTGTAGTGTCTGTCATGGAATAAGTGACACCCCTGTCTGTGACATCTGTAATGATCAAAACAGAGACAGGTCGCTTATCTGCGTTGTTGAGAATGTTCAGGATGTTTTGGCTGTTGAGAATACCCGGCAATTCAAGGGGCTTTATCACGTTCTGGGAGGTGTGATATCTCCTGTTGACGGCATCGGACCAGGAGACCTGTCAATTAATAAACTTGAAGAAAGGGTTCGTGAAGGGGGCATAAGAGAAATAATATTAGCTCTCAGCACAACCATGGAAGGTGACACGACTAATTATTATTTGTATAAGCGTCTTTCACCATTCGAAGTGGAAATAACAACTCTTGCCAGAGGAGTTGCCATTGGTGACGTGCTTGAATATACTGATGAGATAACCCTTGGACAATCGATAGTTAACCGGCGTCAATTTTCTATTCAGTCAAAACGATAAATTTCACAGAGTATATCATTTTTTTATTCTGAAATTCTTATTTTATTTGATCAAATTACAATAATAAATGGCAGAAAGATTTGAAAGATTCTTTTCCAGGTCTTCACAGATGATGAAGAGATCAGCTATAAGAGAGATTCTCAAGCTTACACAGAGACCAGAGATGATCTCATTTGCAGGGGGATTGCCTTCACCTGACTCATTTCCTATTGAAGATGTCAAAAGGATCACGGCAGAGGTACTTGACGAGGAGGGAGCGATTGCGCTTCAGTATGGGACCACTGAAGGAGACAACAAGCTAAGAAAGCAGCTTATTGAGCGGCATAACCGTCAGGGACTGAATCTTGCGCTGGATAATATTGTTGTAACAACAGGTTCTCAGCAGGCTCTTGACCTGATTGGAAAGATTTTTATTGATCCGGGAGATTATGTCATTTGTGGCCTTCCCTCCTATCTTGGAGGCTTAAATGCCTTTGCAATTTATGGCGCTCAGATGAAAGGCATCCCGCTCGATGATGACGGTATGCGTCCTGACCTGCTTGAGAAAGCAATAAAGAAGCTCAAAGAACAGGATAAGAAGATAAAGTTTATTTACATAATACCTGACTTCCAGAATCCTACCGGTGTGACTGTCCCGCATGAGCGCCGTCTTGAGATAATCAGGATTGCAGAAAGGTATGATATCATCATTGTGGAGGACAGTCCTTACCGCGACGTGCGGTTTGAGGGGGTTTCACAACCACTGATGTACAGTCTTGATACAACAGGAAGGGTACTGACTCTGAATACTTTTTCTAAGATTTTTGCGCCTGGTTTCAGACTGGCATGGGTTATCGGCCATCCTGACCTGATAGATAAAATTGTTATTGCCAAACAGTCTGCCGACCTCTGTTCTCCTGCTTTTGTGCAGAAAATAGCTGCAAAATACCTTGAGAAGGGGCTTCTGGAAGTTAACCTTAAGAAAACCATTGAAATGTATCGCGTGAGACGTGACCACATGATCAGGTGCCTGCATGAGTTAATGCCTGAGGGAGTGAAATGGACTGAGCCGAACGGAGGACTCTTTCTTTTTGTGACCCTGCCTGGCCAGATGGATGCAGCCCGCCTTCTTGAAAGAGCAATAAGCAAGAATGTGGCTTTTGTCTGCGGTTCTGTTTTCTTTTGTAACAATGAAGGGCATAATACTATGCGAATTAACTTTTCATATTCAAGCCCGGAAGACATCCATGAAGGTGTGAGACGTCTTGCCGAAGCCATAAAGGAAGAAATGGCAACCATCTGAAAGTGATGGACCTCTCTGTTGTAATCGTATCATATAATGTCAGGGATTACCTCCGGATGGCTCTGCTATCAGTAATAAGGGCAGCTCAGGACATTGAACATGAGATATTTGTTGTTGACAATTGTTCTTCTGACGGTTCAGGTGAAATGGTCAGAAGGGAATTTGAACAGGTCAGAGTTATAGACCAGAAGAAAAACGGGGGTTTTGCCGACGGCTGCAATAAGGGTATTTTAGTCTCTTCCGGTGAATATATCCTTATTCTCAATCCTGATACAATAGTCGAAAGCGATGCCCTGACAATTATGCTCGACTTCATGAGGCGACACCCTGAAGCGGGTGCGGCAGGTGCCCGAATGGTAAATGGAGAAGGAATATTTCTTAAAGAATCAAAACGAGGTTTTCCCTCACCCCTCACATCTTTTTTCAAATTCACGGGATTATGGAGACTTTTTAGCCGGTCATCGTTTTTCAACGGCTATTATCTGGGGCATCTGCCTGACGACAAGATCTGCAGGGCTGACATACTTACGGGTG
>CAZGDJ010000046.1:0-14142 GCA_964524635.1 uncultured Rikenella sp.
CTCCATGTTAAAGGTCTCCGGCACATTCAGGAAAGCAACGAGCCGGTAATCGCCTTCTTCAACTTTGACCGGTCTGATAACGGCTTCAATAACTCCCTCTATTTCAGATAATACCGACTCAATCTCTTCCAATTCTACTCTGAAGCCCCTTATCTTAATCTGGTTATCCAGCCTTCCGCGAAATTCGATATTCCCATCCGGGAGCCATAAGGCATTGTCGCCTGTCCGATAGAGTCTTTCCCCGGGATTCTGAGGATTATCAATAAATCTTGTAGTGTTCAGATCATCACGGTTCAGATAACCCTTTGACAGACCATCACCACCTACATATAACTCACCCACTACCCCAATAGCCTGATAATTCATATCCTTATCGAAAATATAGGCTGTGGAATTGCTAATGGGTTTGCCGATCGGAATTGTACGATCATAATCTTTCTCGACAAGACAGGTAGTAGAGAAAGTAGTATTCTCCGTAGGTCCGTAACAGTGAACTATTTTCAAGTCAGGATGAGCCTTCCTTAACTTATTAATATGAGGTACCGATACTACGTCTCCACCAGTTAGAAAATATTTCAATTTCCTGAAGATATCTGTGCGTGTTTCTACTATCTGAGTGAAAAGGGCTGATGTTAGAAACATGGCAGTAATTTCGTAACTGACAAGAGCTTCACCGAAAGCATCCAGATCAAGCATCGTCTCTTTATCAATAACATATAATGTGCCTCCATTTAAAAGAGAGCCCCAGATCTCAAATGTAGAAGCATCAAAGACTATCGCTCCGGCCAGAATTATTCTGTCTTCGCTGGTTAATTCCATGTAGTCAATGTTGCGGACCAGCTTAACCACACTATATTGAAAAATCATTGTGCCTTTGGGCTTTCCCGTTGTGCCCGAAGTGTACATGATGTATGCCAGATCAGAAGAAGAATTAATGCATTCAATATCAGTTTTACCTCCGATGTATGACCCGGGAGAGTTTAAACTTATCTTCTTTACTCCTTCCGCAGTTATCTGGTTAACCTTGTCTTGCACAAGCATAATCTTGCATCCTGAATCCTCAATAATAAATTGTATCCTTTGTTCAGGGTAATCCGGATCTATTGGCACATACACTCCTCCTGCCTTCAATATTGCTATAATGCCAACAATCATCTCAACCGATTTTTCAGATAGGATACCAACCGGAGTATTTGCTTTCACACCTGATTCCCTTAAAGTACTGGCTAATTGATTTGCCCTTTCGTTAAGCTCAGTATAGGTAAGAGTCTCTCCCTTATAAACCAATGCCGCTTTATCAGTGAAAAGCTTTACCTGTTCTTCAAACAGCTGAGCGATGGTTTTATCTTTTGGATAATCAGTATGTGTATTATTAAAACCATTTATCATTGCTTTTTCCTCTTCAGAATTCATGGTAATTAATTCAATTTTAGTTACTTCATTTTTAACCAGATTAGCTAACAGATTCAGGAAATTTTCCTTTAACCTGCGAATTGTATCCCTTTTCAGGAGATCAGTAGAATACTCAATTCCTCCTTCTATTGTTTCACCATTTTCCATTAAATAAAGAGTGATATCAAAGCTTGGGGCTCTCTCTTTTGTTTTTACTGTTTCACTCTTTATCCCCTCAAGTTTCATTGGAACACTAAGATTATTCTGCCAGGCGAAGGCGACCTGGAACAGAGGATTGGCCCCTGGTGTTCGCTCAGGTTTCACGATTTCCAATACCCGCTCAAATGGAAGATCCTGATGAGAAATAGCATTCAGGAGAGACTCATTGGAATGCCTGATCAGATCCCTGAATGTAGCTCCTTTCTCAAACCTGTGTCTGATAACCACCGTATTGACAAACATCCCGAATATACTCTCAAGCTTTGAATGGGGTCTGTAAGCAATTGGAACCCCGATGTTCAGATCGCTTTCTCCTGAATATCTGTTCATTAATAATCCAAAGCCGCTCATTAGTGTGGTAAATAATGAGGCCCCCTCAGCTTTACTTATTCTGCGTAGCTCATTTGTAAGCTCTTTTGAAATTGAAATTTCCTCCAAATCACCTCTGTCTTTGCTTTGGTCTGTCCTAGGGTAATCATATGGGAAGCTTAATACCGGAGAGCAGTTCAGAAGATTCTTCGCCCAGAACTCAACTGATTCTTCACGTTCCTCAGATGCGTTTTCCCATTGAGCGTAATCATACTGCTGAAACTCCAAATCCGTTAAAGCGGTCTCTTTACCACTGAGAAGGTTGTTATAAATCTCGCTGAGATCACTCACAAAGACGCCATTTGACCAGCCATCATAAATGATATGATGAATACTCATATGGAAATAATGCTCATCATCTGATGTCCTGACCAGGTACAACCGGAATAAAGGACCTTTTTCAAGGTCAAAGCCCGTTACTGATTCCTTTCGTATTAAATCCTGTATCTTCTTTTCTTTTTCCTCCTCAGCGAGTCCTGTTTGATCAATGAAGGAAATCTTAACCGTGGAAGGCACAATTTCACAACAGGGTTCACCATTTACTTCCTTTATCTGAGAAAAAACTATATGGTGTCTGTGAAACAATAAATCGAGGCTCTTTTCAAAAATATCCTTGTTCAGCAAACCTGAAAATCTGTAAGTTGCTGTAATAATATATGACGGTACATCAGGCTGCATTTTCGAAATAATCCATAACCTCTTTTGATTCTTTGTCAGAGGCAGATTAGCAGATGAATTCAGATGTGTTAATTGAATTGATTCTTTTTTTACGTCGGTATGGCTGTCTATGAAGGCACTTAACTGACTTATCAGAGAATTGCCAAGAAAGTCCTTAAATGTTAAAGTAACCCCGAACTCTTCTTTTATTTTATTAATGATCCGGATCCCAAGCAATGAATTGCCTCCAATATCAAAGAAATCATCGTTTAATGATATTTCATCCGTTTTTAAAGCTTCCCGCCAGATATTAAATAATACTTTTTCAGTTTGCGAAAGGGAGTCAAAATCAATGATTGTCTTCTTTTCAAAATCACCTGAATCAAAGATTAGTGCTTTCCTGTCTATTTTACCATTTATTGTTTTAGGGAAACCATTCATGCATTTAAAGGCTGACGGCACCATATAAGCCGGGAGTTTTGTTCTCAGGTCTGCTAAAATCTCCTGCGTCTCCATGCTGAATGTTTCAGAAACATTCAAAAAAGCTACCAGCCTGTAATCACCCTGCTCAACCCTTATGGGTCTTACTACTGTTTCAATAACACCCTCTAACTTGGATATTACTGACTCTATCTCTTCCAGCTCTACTCTGAAACCCCTGATCTTAATCTGATTATCCGCTCTTCCCCTGAATTCAATATTCCAGTCAGATAACCATCTGGCCAGGTCTCCTGTTTTATAGATTCTTTCGCCGCTGATGAATGGATGCTCTATAAAACTGGTCTCATTAAGATCCGCCCTGTTCAGATACCCTGCAGACAACCCGTCTCCTCCTACGTATAATTCTCCCGGCACACCACATGGCTGGTAATTCATATACTTGTCAAAGATGTAAGTTGTAGAATTGCTTATAGGTTTGCCAATTGGGATGTTATTTTCATAATCCTGCTTAATTTCATAGGTTGTAGATATACATGAATTTTCAGTAGGACCATATGCATTTATTATTACAAGCCCGGGATTGACTTTTCTTACTTTGTTAATATGAGGTGCAGATAATACATCTCCTCCCACAAGTAAGTACTTTAAATGCATGAAGATCTCAGTACTATATTCTGCAATTTGTGTAAAGAGTGATGAAGTGAGAAGGACAATAGTGATTTTATTTGTTGAAAGAATCTGACCAAGAATTAATGGATTGAGAAGTGTTTCTTTGTCTATTACATACAAGGAGCCGCCATTCAATAAGGCACCCCAGATTTCAAATGTGGAAGCATCAAAGACAATGGCCCCCGCCATTAGAACCCGGTCCTCAGGTTTAAAATCAATATAGTTGGTATTACATACCAGCCTGACAACACCACGTTGCGGAACCGGTGTGCCCTTAGGAATACCTGTTGTGCCTGATGTATATAGTATATATGCAAAATCCTCAGGGTGATTTATACATTGAAGATCCGAGCTGTCATTATTATATGCCTTTTCTGAGTTTATGTCAATCTTACTGACCCCTTCAATAGCAACTCCCATGTATTTTTCCTGTGCAAGAAGAGTTTTTATTCCGGCATCTTTTGCTATAAAATTCATCCTCTCCTCAGGGTAGTCCGGATCAATCGGAGTATAGCAACCCCCTGCTTTAAGGATACCCAGTATCCCTACTATTAATTCCAGGGACTTGTCTGACAATATGCCTACCGGTGTATTTGCCCTGACACCTGATTTCCTCAGTGTCCTTGCCAATTGATTCGACTTATCATTTAACTGATGGTAAGTATAGGATACTCCCTTGTAAGAAACAGCAATATGTTCAGGGTACAGGTTGACATTCTCCTCAAACAATTGGGCTATTGTCTTGTTTTTCGGATAATTTGTATTCGTAATGTTTAATTCCTGGATTATTTTCTTCTCTTCCTCAGATACCATCGGGATCTTCCCAACAGGACTGCTGATATCTGACAAAAGGTTATTTGTCAGAATAAGAAAGTGATCCCTAAGTTTTACTATTGTATCAGGCTTAAGAACATCCATGTTGTATTCTATCTCACCTTCAATAACATCACCGTTTTCCATCAGAGAAAGAGTAATATCAAAGATTGGGGTCCTTTCTTTTCCAATAATATGTTCGCTTGAGATACCTTCCATCCCGAAAGATTCAGTCAGGTTATTCTGCCACGCGAAAGCAACCTGAAACAAAGGATTGGCACCTGAAACACGTTCGGGTCTGATTATATCGACTACTGTGTCGAATGAAATATCCTGATGCGAAATTGAATTCATGGCAGCCTCTTTGGTGCGTCTGATCACATCTCTGAAAGTATCATCCTTTTGATATTTCAACCTGACAACAACAGTATTTACAAACATACCAAAGATCTTCTCGATGCTTGTATGAGGACGATAAGCTACAGGTAATCCTATATTAAGATCATCTTCCCCGGAATATTTATGCATCTGAATACCGAAAGCACTCATCAAAACAGTAAAAAGAGACGTCCCCTCTTCTTTGCTAAGTCTCCTCAGTTCATTTGATAATTGCATTGGAATATGAATCTCCTCAACACCACCTCTGCTTGGTATCTCCCCTTTCCGCTGGAAATCATAAGGAAAATTCAGGACAGGAGAACAATCTCTTAAATTCTCATTCCAGAATGCAATTGATTCTTCACTGTCGGTTTTTGATTTTTCCCAGGAGGCATAATCAAATTGTTGAAACTTCAACTCATCAAGAACAGCCGTCTGGCCTTTATTCAGGCTGTTATATATCCTGCTTAAATCATTCACAAACAAGCCAAGCGACCATCCATCAAAGATTATATGATGAATGCTCAGGCGAAAATAAAACTCATTAACAGCAGTTTGAATCAGGTACAAACGGTAGAGCGGGCCTTTCTCGAGATCGAATGCCTCTTTTGAATCCTGAAGAAATATTTCTTCAATTTGTCTCGATCGTTCTATTTCAGACTGGTCCGTAACATCTGTAAAAGACAATGCAACATCTGTTTGTACAATATCACAATAAGGTTCGCTGTCAACCTCTTTAATTACTGAAAATAAAATATAATGACGCTGGAATAGAACATCAAGGCTTTTCTTAAAAACCTCACGGTTTAATAGTCCGCTAAACTTGTATGTTGACCTGATAATATACGACGGTACATCAGGTTGAAATTTTGAAAAAAGCCACAGTCTCTTCTGATTTTTTGTCACAGGCAGATTTTTGATCTCCCGGATATGCTCCAATTCGATCTTGTTATCCAGGCCTTTCGTTTTGCTGTCAATAAGTACCGCCAAATTTTGTATTGCAGAATTAGCCATCAGTTCTTTGAACGTCACCGTAATTCCAAATTCTTCACCGATTTTATTTATTAACCTTAGACCTGCCAATGAGTTTCCTCCTATATCAAAAAAGCTATCGGATATTGATCCGATTTGGGTTTTTAAAACATCGCAAAATAATTTATAAACAGTTTTTTCGGTAGACGTTATTTTTTCAATATCGATACTTTCCGTTTCCCAAAGTTCTTTGATGTCAAAGGTCAGAGCTTTTTTATCTGTTTTGCCGTTGACCGTTTTAGGAAATCCATGCATGAACTTCAAGGCAGAAGGCACCATGTAAACTGGCAGCTTTTTCCTTACCTGGGCCAGTATTTCATTTGAATCTGATTTGAATGTCTCAGGAACATTTAGAAAAGCTATCAGCCTGTAGTCTCCCTGATCAACTTTCACAGGTTTAATTACAGTTTCAATTACATCATCCAGCTCAGATATGACAGACTCTATTTCTTCCAGTTCTATTCTAAAACCCCTGATCTTTAATTGGTTATCCGCCCTGCCCAGAAACTCAATATTCCAGTCGGGGAGCCATTTTACCAGATCTCCGGTTTTATAGATTCTTTCACCCGGGTGAAATGGATGGAATATGAAACTTGTTTTATTGAGATCCTCCCTGTTAAGATAACCGGTTGATAGTCCATCACCGCCAACATATAATTCTCCCGGTATTCCAACCGGCTGATAATTCATATACTTGTCAAAGATGTAAACAGTTGAGTTGCTGTTTGGCTTACCTATCGGGATATTATGAAAAAAATCAGTTTCAACTTTATAAAAAGCCGACATACATGAGTTTTCAGTTGGGCCGTACCCATTAACCAATGTAAGGTCAGGATTATATTTTCTCACCCTGTTGGCATGTGCAGGTGAAAGTACATCACCGCCAACCATTAAATACTTCAGCTTGCCAAAAAGACTTATCCTGCTTTCAATCAAATGAGTGAAAAATGCCGATGTAACAGTCAGACTTGTGATTTTATTTACTAAAATCTCCCTTTCCAAAGCTTCAGGATTTAGAAGGGTATCTTTATCAACAATATATAAGCCTCCCCCGTTTAATAATGCAGACCAAATTTCCAGGCCGCTGGCGTCAAACACAATAGCACCAACCAGCAAAATCCGGTCCTCAGGTTTAAAATCAATATAGTTGGTATTACATACCAGCCTGACAACACCACGTTGCGGAACCGGTGTGCCCTTAGGAATACCTGTTGTGCCTGATGTATATAGTATATATGCAAAATCCTCAGGGTGATTTATACATTGAAGATCCGAGCTGTCATTATTATATGCCTTTTCTGAGTTTATGTCAATCTTACTGACCCCTTCAATAGCAACTCCCATGTATTTTTCCTGTGCAAGAAGAGTTTTTATTCCGGCATCTTTTGCTATAAAATTCATCCTCTCCTCAGGGTAGTCCGGATCAATCGGAGTATAGCAACCCCCTGCTTTAAGGATACCCAGTATCCCTACTATTAATTCCAGGGACTTGTCTGACAATATGCCTACCGGTGTATTTGCCCTGACACCTGATTTCCTCAGTGTCCTTGCCAATTGATTCGACTTATCATTTAACTGACGGTAAGTATAGGATACTCCCTTGTGAGAAACAGCAATATGTTCAGGGTACATCCTTGCCTTTTCTTCAAATACCTGTGAAACTGTTTTATCTTTTGGATAAGAAGTTTGATTTAAGTTTAGCTCGTTTATGATCCTGATTTCTTCTTCAGATATCATTGACAATGAACTGGTCGGCGCATTACTATGAGCTATCAGATTTCCTATCAGAATCGTAAAATGATTAAACAATCTCTTAATTGTCTCAGGTTTAAGAATATCCAGGCTGTATTCTATTTCACCTTCAATAATATCTCCATTCTCCCATAAAGCAAGAGTCATGTCAAAGGTTGCTGCCCGTTGATCTCCTTTTATCAGCTCACTCCTGACACCATCCAGGCTAAGAGGCACACTCACATTATTCTGCCACACAAAAGCAATCTGGAAAAGCGGATTGGCTCCTGAAATTCGTTCCGGCTTAACAAGTTCCACTACACTCTCAAAAGGAAGATCCTGATGAGTTATTGAATTCATAGCAGCTTCATCAGCGCGTTTTATCAAGTCCCTGAAAGTATGCTCTTTCTCATATTTCAGACGGACAACTACGGTATTGACAAACATACCGAAGATCTTTTCAAGCCCGGTATGAGGACGATAAGCCACAGGCAATCCAATATTTATATCATCATCACCAGAGTACCTGTTCATAAGCAGTCCAAATCCACTCATGACAGTTGTGAAAAGAGAAGCAGACTCCTCCTTACTTATTTTCCTCAGGCTGTCTGACAATTCCCTGGAAAAGCTGACATGCTCCAGTCCGCCACGGCCTGTTTTGTTCTCTCCCCTTGGGAAATCATAGGGGAAAGAAAGTAAATTAGAACAACCGCTCAGGTTTTCTTTCCAGAATGCAGCCGACTCAGCGTTTTCCTCCCTGCCTCTTTCCCACTGAGCAAAATCGTATTGCTGAAAATCCAGCTCCTCAAGTGTGATATCCTCTCCCTTTATCAGACTGTTATAAATGTCACTCAGATCATTTGCAAATATTCCCTGTGACCAGCCATCAAAAATTATGTGATGGATACTCATATGGAATATATGCTCATTAGAACCTGTCTTAATAAGATATAAGCGGTACAACGGACCAGTCTCAAGGTTAAATACAGTTCTGTAATCTTCAGCAAATACCTCTGATACCCGGGTTGATTTTTCATTATCCGGTTTCCCTGAAAAATCCATTTCGGTAACATGTACTTCCGTTGGTATAATATCACAATAAGATTCACCCTTATCCTCCTTTATCACCGAGAAGACAATATGGTGACGGTTGAATAACAGAGCCAGGCTCTTCTTAAATATTTCGCTGTTAAGTGAGCCTTTAAACCTAAACGTTGATCTGATTATGTATAAAGGCTCGTCAGGATGCAACTTTGATATCAACCATAACCTTTTCTGATTTCTTGTCAGAGGCAGTTTTGTTGTTTCTTCCAAATGAACCAGATTAACCGCTTTTCCAGACTTTACTGTTTGTGCGTCAATAAAACTGCCGAGTTGTGCAATTGTGGAGTTGGAAACCAGCTCCCTGAATATCATTGAAATACCAAAAATCTCATTTACCTTGTTGATTAGCTTTATTCCCAGCAACGAGTTTCCTCCGACATCAAAAAAGCTATTCTGCACATTGTTGATCTGAATCTTGAGAATCGATTCCCAAACAGAAAGGATAAGCTTCTGGGTTGCTGTTAGCGACTCAACAAGTATTTCTTCATTTTTTACTAACTCTGATTGAGTGAATTCAAGGGCTTTTTTGTTTATTTTTCCATTTGGCAAACGCGGGAAACCATCTGATACCTGTATGAACGATGGAACCATATAAGCCGGGATATTCTTCGATAAATATGACCTAACCTCATCATCCGAAAGGTCAAATCCCGTTTCAGCATTCAGGAATGCTACCAGACGTAAATCGCCCTCGTCAAATCTGTGTAATTTAACTACTGATTCCCTTACTCCCCTGAGTTTAGAAAGTAGTGTTTCAACTTCTCCTGGTTCGATTCTGAAACCTCTCAGTTTAATCTGATTATCTGCCCGGCCAAATAACTCAATGTTACCATCGCTAAGAAACCGTCCAAGATCTCCTGTTTTATAGAAAACGCCGGCATTCCCCAATCTTATGAACTTCTCTGCAGTAAGTTCAGGTCTGTTATGATAACCTTTGGTTACCCCTATCCCTCCAATAGCTACTTCGCCTGTTGCTCCTATAGGAAGTAATCTGTTCCCTCTGTCAAGAATATATATTGTTGTATTGTTTATTGGTTTTCCTATAAGCACCTGGGCATTAACATCAGTTACCTGAGTGCAAGCTGAGTAAACTGTCGTCTCTGTAGGCCCATAACAGTTCCAGAACTCCCGGACCTTTGGAAGTATCTGCCGGATAAGACTGTATGTCAGGGCTTCGCCTCCACATAACGCTTTCAGGTCTTTTTTGCCCTGCCAGCCACCCGAAAGCAAAATACTCCAGAACGACGGGGTGCCTTGTATAACTGTAATGTTGTGCTTATTTATCAGGTGCATTAAAGCTGAGCCGTCTGTTACATCCTCTGATCCGGCAATAACAAGCGTTGCACCTTTTGACAACGTTACAAACAATTCATAGACTGACATATCAAAGGAGAGAGTCACGACCGCAAGAAGTATGTCTTCTGATCGCATCCCGGGCTTTATTGACATGCTTTCAATAAGGTTAACCACTGCCTGATGATGTACTCTGACACCCTTGGGTTTGCCTGTAGAACCTGATGTGTAAATTATATATGCTGCAGCCTGATTGCCTATCTTAATATCAGGTTTTACAGCAGCATTCATGCCTATAATCTCCCTGTCTGAATCAATCAGTACACCAGGTGTATCTGAGAATTGATAGTATTTCTCTTTAAGTGCCTCTTGTGAAATCAGCACCTTAGCCCCTGAATCCTCAAACATATATTTTATCCTGTCATCCGGGAATGAAGGATCCAGCGGCAGATAACAACATCCTGCCTTCAGAATTCCAAGAACCGCGATAAGCATGTCGGCTGACCTTTCCAGACAAATCCCGACAGTGTCTCCTTCTGAGACTCCCATGGAATGCAGATGCCTGGCTAACTGATTTGATTTGTCATCCAGTTCTTTATAAGTAAGGCTTACGTCTCCTGAAATAACTGCCACTTTCGATGGTTTAAGAATCGATTGTTCTTCAAAAAAATTCTGTATGAGGCAATCAGAAATGCCAATAGAATTATTATTGAAGCTCTCCAGTCTTTTCTGTTCAGCTTCAGTTATCACTGAAATCTCCGATAAATTCTTGTCCGGGCTTTCAGCTACCCTCTGAGCCAACCAAATCAGGCTTTCCTTAAGATGCTCTATCGTTTCAAGCTTAAAAATATCGATGTTATATTCAATATCTCCTTTTATTACATCACCATCTTCCCACATATAGAAGGTGATATCAAAAGGTGATATTCCTTCCGGAAACGTAACCTTTTCACCTTTAACTCCTCCAAAATCCATTGGTATCGTTAAATCTGTCATCCATGATAATGATACCTGGAATAACGGGTTAATACCTGGTATCCGTTCAGGCCTGACTGCTTCAACGATCTTGTCAAATGGAAGCTTTGAATTTGCTATGGCATCTTGTACAACTCCCTTTGAGTATTTTACATAATCTGTAAAACTTATATCGTCCCCGGTATATAATCTGGCAACGGTAGTATTTATAAACAGACCAAATATCTTCTCACTTAATGGATAATTACGTCGGTTTGAGACAGGTATTCCTATACAAATATCATTCTCTCCGGAATACTTTTGAAACAGGACTCCCAGCAACGATAAGGAAACATTAAATAGCGAGGTTGCTTCCTTTTTGCTTATTCTTTTCAAACCAGAAGTGCACTCACGAGAAATATCAAATTCCATCCTGCCACCGAGCCCCGTTGAAAAGTTCTTCCGGGGATAATCGCATGGAAGTTTGAGCTCTATCGGGCTATCTTTTAAGTTTGCCTGCCAGAATTCTATCAGTTGTTTTTCCTGTTCTGGACTATATTGTTTTTCGCTTTGATCAGCAAAATCATAGCTTTGCAGCTTGAGTGGCTCAAGGTCAAGGCTGGTATTGTATTTAATGCTATTGTAAATCTTGCTAAGCTCCTGAACAAATAACCTTCTTGACCAGCCATCAAAAATAATATGGTGAATTGTTGCATAGAAGAAGTAGCTCCTTTCATTCTCTTTGAACAGGTAAACCCTGAATAATGGTCCTTTTTCAATATCAAAACATTTTCCAGAGTCTTCTCCGGCAAATGCATGAATGCTTTCCATGCGCTTTTCAACAGGCAGATTGGTAAAATCAATAAACTTGATATCTGTCGCGAATTCTTTGATCTCAACATACGGTTCCCCCTCATCATTTTTAAAAACAGAGAATAATGTATGATGCCTTTCAAATAAACAACTAACACTCTGGTTTAGAATCTCATAATCAATCACTCCAGTAAAATGATATATCAGCTGCAGGTTATATGCAGGATTAGTTTTATCCTGTTGTGCCAGTATCCAGATTCTCTTTTGGTTAGCAGAGACTGGTAAATGATTCTTTGTCTGGATGCTTAATGTATTCATAGTTAGTTATTTACTGAAGGAGCTGCTTGTTGCATTTCTCTATTAAAGCCTGCCGGGAGATCATTTGGCAGATTAATTACTTTCATGTGATTCGGAGAGCTTAAGTAAAAAATAACTGACCACTCCAATTTAACTATTAAGGTTACTATCTGCTTCCGCCTTATTGCTCACTTCTTTAAACATGAAACGAACTTCGTTAAAGCTATCCCCAATGTAGGTCAGCAAGGCTTTTATGAACAAGATCACACCACCCATTTCCAAAGCCTCCTCAATATTGGCAATTACATAATAGGCAAGGATGTTCTTTTTATCAGTCATATCTCTGTCAGTGCAAAACATACCTGATATTATCTCGAAAAGGATAATTCCTGAAACATAAATGCCAGCTGCGATAAGAGTAGCATTTCTCGTTTTCCTTGGAAGACGGAAAAGGAATCTTAAGAAAAATATGCCAGTAACCGCAACAATTAACAATCCAGGAATAACCCATGCAACATAAAATATGTTATGGTTTCCCTTATTGAACATATGCTGGACCGGAATGATCAGTCTCTCATGAAGCATCATGAACTCATCCCCCGCAAGATAAAGGAATCCTAATGAAAGGATAGCCCAATAAATTACTCCAAATTCGTGGTTTTTCCTTTTAAGTATTGCTATTATTGCTGCAAGCAGAGAAACAAATATCAATAATAAAAAAATAAATGAAGTCGGAAGGTTTTGCTCATTATCTACATTAAAGAATTGAATTAATTTATTTAATGATTCATTATCAGTAAGATATTTAAAAACCTGACCTCCCATACTGGCTATAACCAGTAACAGGGCTAAAATTGCAAGAACAAGGCTTAATGAAGCAGGATTAAGTGCTAATCGATTATCTTTCATGATTGCTATTATTTGATTTTTACCGTCTAAACTTAATTTCAATTATTATTCCCTTGTATTGTTATACGATTCTCTTTTGAAGAGCTATTCAATTCTTTCTTTATACTGTTTTAAAAATTATATTTGAAAATAAATCAGTTATGCCTGGTAATTCTCATAAAAAAGTTTTCCTGAAAACAATCCTCTTGCTGGTATCCGGCATACTGATTCTTTCACTTTTCTTTGCATCCTCGGGTTTTCTTACACCAACAAAGAGAATCGATTCCAATGTATTGCTTATAGAGGGCTGGCTGCCAACAGATGGGATAGCAGCGGCATATAAAGAGTACCAGAAAAGAACGTATGATTATGTTATTACCACTGGCCTTGAAGCTACCTTTAACAGCGGTTTTCTTTACTCTGACGGATTCCTGATTTTCTACCCCAAAGAAAAGCTTTCTTCATCAGGAGACTCTTGCCGGCATGTGATTGAAATTGTAGCTTTCAGTCAGCTTGGAGGTGAAAACTCAGCTCGTTTTAACTTCTATCTTAATAATTCGCTTCTTGCTGATTTTGTGACATCTACCCAGGAGAAAAAGTACTCCTTAATCTGGGAAGGATCCTTATCTGACATTGATTCCATCACAATCGAGTTCACTAATGACATGATGGGTGAATTTGGCGACAGAAATCTTACAATCAGAGAAATTATAATTGATAAAACAATTGTTATTCCGACTATAAATCATTCTGAATATGATATCGGAAAGCTGGACCATAAAAACAGAATTATTAATAATTACTCTTCTTATGCAACAAAAGCAAAATATGAATTGAATAGTATTGGAATCGATACGAACCGTGTTATTGCTTTGCCCGGTACTGATACAAGAGTAAACAGAACGTTAGCCAGCGCTTTAGAGGTTGGCCATTGGTTGGATTCTACAAGGATGGATATAACCGGTATTAATATTGTCAGCTATGGCTTGCATTCCAGACGAACCTGGATGATTTACAAAAGAGTTATGGGGAGATCCTGCCGGATTGGGATCATTTCAATTCCAGATAACAAAAAACCTGTTATCATCAGGG
>CAZGDJ010000047.1:0-14065 GCA_964524635.1 uncultured Rikenella sp.
GATACAGGGCAACATATAACAGGTAAAAAAGATTTAGAGTAATTATCACCATGAACAGTTTCCTGATGTTCGCCAATCCATCCCTGAAAGTCAGGATGAACGGCACGAAATAAATGAAAATTGAGAAAGCCGCATAGAAGAACAGATTCTTCAGGAAATTCACATCAAAAGTAAAACCCCGGACAATAGTAACAAGCGACCAGAAAATATAAGCCAGGAAAAGAATCTTAAGATATGCACTTTCGAACTTCATCTGCACCAGATAGATCCCTGATGGTATAAAAAGACCTATGCCCAGTATCTGTATCGCCTGAAGGTACTTCAACGGGATATCATCATCGGGGAAAGCGTTGGCTAAAGAGTAAAGGACAAATCCAACCCAGAAAATATTCCATGCAGCTGAAGTTGAGGGATTTGCAGCAGGAGTTAAATTTTCACTTTCATTCTGACCGACCTTCATGCCTTCTATTATTTTGCCCATATTCCAGTTGCTTTTGATTTAATAATCTTATTGTACTGGATAATAAAAAAGGAAAGGTTTAAAAGATTAACAATAGCTGTTGCTGAGACAACGCCAGGAGGACCAAACTTTTTCCCGAGAAAAATTGCTAAAGGAATAAAAAGCGTTGTGCCAATAATAGCTATAAGCAGCTGAAGCTTTATTATGCCGACACCATTTAAAAAAATGGAATAAATATAAGCACCTACATTAACTATTATACTGAATGCCAATGTAATTGAAATTGCACGAGGGACATGCAGATCACTTCCTACCCACAATACATAGGCCAGGTTTGAAAACAGAAGCATAACAACTACCAGGACACTAAGAGCCAGCCAGATGTAGTTTAGCTTCTTCATCGTGTTTGTTATCCAGGTGATTTCCTTACGGGTCCATGCATCTGTAATGGCACTCCACATCGGCATCATAATGATCAGCATAAACATCGGGATAATATTAAAATACTTGTACCCGATATTGTACAGTGTGACGTTTTCGCTGCCGGCAATATGTGCGATTATTAAATTACTTGTCTGGTAAAGGATTAACGTTGCAATCTGAAGAAAGAAGAATTTAATACCTAACCCGATAAGCTTTGGGATATATTTGAAATCCACACAATTAAGAGAAGGTGCATAAGGTCTGTATTTCCCGGCATAGAACCAGATGCTGGATAGTGTTAAAACTACTACAGGAGTTATGCTCAGAGCAATTCCCAGTTTGGTTAAACTACCTGTGGTTGTTTTTGTCAGAACAAATATGACAGCTAAAGAAATTAAGCCCGCCAACAGATTGAAAGCAGAAGCTTTTGCCGGTTCCTGATTTGCAGTAAGAACTGTTACCAGTAACTGAAGAAATAGCTGAACACAGAACAGAACAATTATAATTAATGCCAGTTGTCCTAACTCAGGTCTCATGCTATCAGGGGCATTTAAGATCGTTGACCAGTTTAGATACCGGTTTACGACTGTAAAAATCACTGCCAGCAGAAAGAGAATAATTCCAAGAACTGCATAGGTAGTGCTTACATATACTTTTGCCAATTTATGGTCACCTAAAGCAACAGCTTCAGTAAACCTGTTCCTGAGACCATTACCTAATCCAACATCAAAGTACCCTAACCAGCCAATTATGGAAGTTAAGGTAATCCAAATACCATATTGGACAGGATTAATATAATCAATTGTCAGGGGGACAATTACAAGGCTGATCAGAATACTAATAATCCTTATAACAAAAGAAGCCATTACGTTCTTTTTGACAGTAAGGCTTCGCTGATGACCCTTTCCTAAGAAATCCCTGAAGAATTTGCCAACAAAAGAGTTACTACCTGGAAGATTCATTAAAAAGGGTTACTTACAAATTATTCAACACCAATGAACCCGCAACAAACATGCAATTTGACGGGCAACAATTTTTATTCAGGAGCGGCAAATATACCACAATCGGGTTAAATATCCAATGGGATTTCATCCCGTCCCTCACCGGAAATATTCCGGAATCTAAAACAGTACGTTATAAGGTTTAGTACGGTTTATATGTTTGTATGGCTTACGGGCAAATATCCTGAAGAAAATCACCGTCGCAATTCCTGCCAATAATAATGTGAGGAATCCTTTACCGTAGATTCCCAAAAAACTACTTTTTTTTTGACCAGTGGTATTTTCAGTATATTCATAACAGCCAATGTCCGGAGGATTACCCACACTGACACTATCCATATCCAATAAATTTTCCCCTATAAATAAGCCGGCATTAATAAGGGGTGAGCCGGGCTTAGGGTGAAAATCCGTTTCGGATATAAAATTTGGCTTTGAGTTAACGTTTCCTGAGTTAGTATAATTTTTGGGTGTGCCGCTAAGCAAAGTATTATTGGAATTGCTATTATTATACAGAATGTTGTTTTGAACATTAAGGCCATCAATGTAATCACCTCTGTTACTTTCAAACCAGCACCAACCAAAATTCATGAAAACATTATTGATTACTTTAATATTTGTGGCAGATTCAAATCCTCTGATATGCAGTCCGAAATATGGCCTTGTTGCCGGGTTACCGTGAAACACATTATTATATATTTCATAATCCTGGATCTTAAAATTATTCTCTGTTTCGCCAAACCTTATCGCTGAATGATAGTTACCTGAGCCCAGGTTGGAGAATAAATTATAACGAACTTTTATTCTTTTAACCCACGGTTCAGGATAACGCATAGTATGGTGAATGGCCACCGCACAGTTTCTGAAATGGTTTCTTTCAATTATCACATCTTCGGTACCAAACTCAAGAATCACTCCTTCAAAATATGTTGATGATGAAGTTTCCGGGCCAATTGTGTTATCATGAATATGTGCTCCAAAATTATATTCACCCTTATCAGTAAAGTTAATGTCTATTGCTCCGATGATAGTATTATTATAAATCTCACACCCTTCAAAAAAAGCTGCTTCAATAGCAAAACCCCATGTATTAGGGTCAATCTTTGTAATAATGTTGTCATACAGTTTCAGTCCCTTCATGAATCCGCCATTCGCAAAGATCTTTATCGGATAACCATTACGGCCAGATGGTCTCTGGGTCTGGGTAATCAGATTTTCATAAATAAGCATTCCCTCATGTCCTCCAATAAACAAACCTCCACTGCCCCAGTCACTGTATAGTGAACAATTCGATACGGTATTGTTATGAAACATGCTTCCTGTAACATAGTGCAGTGGATAGGTTACTTTATCATACGGGTCGCCGCCTGCATTTCCACCGTCTCCTACCCAAAGGATCCCGATATAAATAAAATCCACAAATGTGCAATTGTGGATTTCAACGTTATTCCGTTTTGCTATCCATAAAGCCTGAGCAGCCTTTAATGAATTTCCGTCAAATTTCAGGTAGCTGATTGATTGGTTTCCATCCATCAATATAGGAGATCTCATATCAACAATAGGGTTCCATTCAGCGCCAAGTGTGGTTGAAGTGATGACTGAGCTGTCTCCTTCACCAATAAGACTAACCCCTGTCTCAATTCTTGAAGTCCTTGTTTCATTGTAAATCCCGGCTTGAATAAAAATTGTATCTCCCTGATTAACAGCCTGCCGTGAAGCCCTGTATAATGAACGCCATGGAGAATTACGCGATCCATCACCTGTGATGTCATTTCCTTCAGGTGACAGATAATATACTTTCGCTGAAACCGGGATACAAATGGTTACCAGACCTAGTACAACAAGTATATAGCTAATTATTTTCGTCATGATGTTTTATTATTGCCCTAACTGCCTTCCTATTCCTGTATTCATTCCTGGGTTTAAGCTTCATCAACTTATTCCATTGGGTACCCAGTAACAACTTAGCTTTAAAATAATAAACCGGATCACCACAGTTTAATCCATACCTGCGAATGCTCAGCAAGTCGGATCCGGAATTGAAATTGCCTGACTCAGTCGAGAATGAATATTTACAGCCGCAATCCTTCAGTATTTCCATCTCTCTTTGTCCGAAATCAAGAGCAGGTACTCCATTTGGATAAGCAAAGGAAATTATTTCATGCCCCAGAAGATCCTCAAGATCAGTAATTGATCTAAGAATCTCATTTTTTGCTACATGCATTTCCTCATTAGCTAAGATCGGGTGTCTCAAAGTATGTGCTCCAATACAAATTAATCCAGAATGCTCGACTTCTTTTAATTCATTCAGATTCATATTCTGGAAGGGCACCTTGCCATGATGGTATCTAACACGGTAAGTATTAATTATCTCCGATATCTGTTCGATAGTGAGACATTTAAACACATCAAATAAAGAATAATTCTTAATATCAGATTCATCAATATTCATTATTTCTTTAATGACCTTCAACAGCTTTCGTTTATCAAATGAGGCAATCTCCTGAAACCAGAAATTAAGTCGGTTGATTACCAGATAGGGAGACACAAAAATAGTAGCAGGGATTTTGCGTTTCTTCAGGACCGGGTATATTACGTTGTAAAATGTCTTATCACCATCATCAACGGTGATATGACATGTGGCCTTTTGACCATTACTATTACCGGAAGAACTGATCAGTTCCTGCAAGCCAACAAGATGATAATTCTTCTCTAGAAAATAAACTATATTTTCCAGCCAGATAGGGTCATGGACCTCATGAAGGTTTAGAACAATACTCATTTTTAAACTTTTGCTATTCTACTAATAACAATTACCCTGTTAAACTAGTTTTAATGTTTCGACATATTTCAGTCAGATATCCGGGCTGATATTATTGTAACCTTTTCTAAACTAAGTTAGCAGATACCATAAACAGTAATTTAAGCATTTCATTCGATCTGTGCATATTTATCCGAATTTTTAAAATCAGAAATATCAAACCGCCAGGAAATCTGTGTCAGAGTCAGCGCTGTTAACCAATATGCGGGGATTTGGACCACATGACGCAGGTCCGCTGATATGTTGCTTTGACCCGGTTCTATAAATAAGAGGAACTAACCGAACCTTCTTTAACTTTGCAGAGGTTCGCATAGTCACCAACGGCAGCCTGTTTAGTTTTCCAAGTTTGCTTCCTGCTTTTTGTATCATGTCAATTTGCTCCGGCTTTCTGAAATTGTATCTGAAATCAACTATTGAGATAACAGGAATCCCTCCGTCTTTTGCCGGCCTGACAACAAAATAGCACTCATCAGGCTGGGTTGCATCATTGTTTTCAAGTTTATAAAACTGGTACTTTAAAAAGTTCTCAAAAAACCTGTGCCTTAAGAAATGCTCATCTCTTACCAGATCTATATCCGTGTCTGATTGATTCCAGTAACCTGAATTCGGAATCTTCAACTCAGACACATTGGAGATTTTATTGAATACACCATTTCCTGCAATTAGTTTATCGGGAAAAGTAAATTCATCAGGACCCGGAATCCGGATCAGCTTTAACTTGAATAACAATGCCTTAAAGAACCAAATATTAGACATGAGGTAATGCCTCTCAACATCCAGGAAGTTTGTTCCCATTTTCTTCTGGATCTTATAATTAATATCTGTTGCACCTGTTCCGAAGGAAGGATTTACATTAGCCATTTCCATAAGAAGGAGCAGGCTGGCAGCACCCCTGTATTGTTCTTCAACAAATACATCGTGCCCCCAGTATATTTTCTCTTCCTTACTTTTTATCCTGGCTTTGGTTGGAATATATAAGGTGCAGCCGATTATTCTGCCCTCATCATTCTTAACAAGTATGTTTTTCCTGTTGTCCTCACTATGTTCAGGAATCTGGAATAATCTGAATTTGAGATACTCTTCGGGTTTTTCAGGCCATATTCTTTTTGAAAAAGCTAGCAGCTCATCATATAGGTTCGGTTCAAAATAGATGATTTTCATAAATATTTATATTATTTATTTGATTCAACTTAATCTCAGTTTTCTGCGGTAATGCGATACTTAAATAATATTCCCGGATTTTAAGAGAATAAATATAATGTTCATTAAATACTGATTCTACTATTTGATTTCCAAATGATTCAATATTGACAGCATTCTGCTCCTCCGATACTGTAATCTCTGTCAGACTGGCTGTAATTCCGGTTCCGATAGCTTTAAGAAGTGCTTCCTTGCGAGTCCATAAAAGGAAAAATCTTTCAATAGAATCGATCTTTGACTCTAAGATAAATCTCCGCTCCTGTTCACTAAAAAAAGTGTTTAAAATTGACAAAAAGTCAATTCCCCGATCTGCTTTTTCTATATCAATTCCTGCATAAAAGTCTTTTGAAATGACAAAGGCAAAAGCATCCCTGCTATTTGTAATATTAAAAAAATAAGGATTACCTGCAAGTCCGGGCTTATTATTTATGTCATAACAAAATACCAGTTCTGATGGACTGATTCCCAGTTTACCTGAGAGAGCTAACCGAAGTAAGCCATGGCAGGTAATAAAAGTGTTTTTATCCGCTGAATGTCGAAATCTCTCAGCCCTGATCTTTTCTTCATTACTTAGAAATCTCTGAAAAAAAGAATATTGTAATTTAAAATCTTCAGTATCTCCAAAGTAGACATCTACTCCATCGGATGGGAAAACAGAAGACCTGTGAATATCAGGTTCAAAATAACATTTAATACACCTGTCTGGTTTAATAGTCGGCATCTTGCAATTTTATGACTCCGGTTGCTCTGCACAATGAAGACACATGAATAAGCAGTTTGATAATGCAATAACTTTTTTATATGGCAGGAGTCAGTTACTTTGTTTCATTTACTTTTTCAGCCAGGTCACTTATCCTTGGACTTTCAAAGAAGACTCTTAATGGCAGATTGATACTGAAGGCGCTGTTTATTTTTGCTATTACATTTATTGCAAGAAGCGAATCACCACCTATCTCGAAGAAATTATCCCTTACTGAAATGTTCTTTGTTTTAAATGCTTCGCACCAGATTTTGAATATTATTCCCTCAGTCGGAGATAATTCCTTTGATAAGGGTTTTTCATCCTCTCCTGCTATTTCAGCATTGAATATCAAGGCCTTGCGATTAATTTTTCCATTTGCTGTCCTCGGGAACTCCCTTGATACCTGAACCAATGAAGGAATCATATATGAAGGTAACTTCAGTGCCAATGATTCGGCAATCAACTTTTTCGTCAGTTTGTACTTTTCGTCTACATTTAAGAAGGCCACCAGGCGCTCATCACCATCATCAAACTTATGGAGTTTAACGACAGCTTCAATAACATTAGGCAAACCTGAAAGCAGACTTTCGATCTCGCCAAGTTCTATTCTGAAGCCTCTCAGTTTTATCTGATTATCACTTCTTCCAAAGAGTTCAATGTTTCCGTCTGAGAGAAATCTGCCCAAATCTCCTGTTTTGTAAATAATTGTACCTGTTCCGATGGGTATAAACTTTTCTGAAGTCAGTTCAGGCCTGTTATGATAACCTTTGGTGACTCCCAATCCACCTATACATACCTCCCCAATAACACCAACAGGCAACTCATGATTGTTCTTATCCACAATATGAATTGTAGTGTTGTCTATCGGAGTTCCAATAAGAATCGGAGGATTAGAATCAGTTAATTCTTTGCATGTTGACCATACCGTGGTCTCCGTAGGTCCATACATATTCCATAACGACTTAATCTTCGGTAAAAGTTCTTTTACAAGGCCAGGCAGGATTGCCTCGCCTCCGCAAAGTGCCTTCATGTCCTTCTTGCCCTGCCAGCCACTACGGAGCAGGATATTCCATGTCGCCGGGGTTGCCTGCATCACGTTGATATCATGCATATCTATTAACTCTGACAGCCTCTGACCATCCATTTTATCATCTGTCTCTGTTATTATAACTTCTCCACCAAATGATAATGGTAAAAAAAGTTCGAGAATGGAAATGTCAAACGAAAGGGTTGTAACTGCCAGGAGCCGGTCTCCCTTGGAAAAACCGGGTTTCTTTGACATGCTTTGCAGGAAGTTTACAACAGCCTTATGGTGTACCTTAACACCTTTTGGTTTTCCTGTTGAACCAGAGGTGTACAGGATATATGCAAGCGATTGTGGATCAATCCCGATTTCCGGAGTTACTGTGCTATATCTGCTTACCTTTTTTCTGTCTCTGTCGACAAGTACTTTTGATGAATAGGCAAAATGCCTGTATTTCTTTCTAAGCGATTTCTGCGTTATCAGAACCTTCGAACCTGAATCTGAGAACATATAGCTTAACCTGTCCTGCGGGAATGATGGATCCAGGGGCAGATAGCAACATCCTGCTTTCAAAACCCCAAGTACCGAAACCATCATTTCAACAGATCTGTTAAGGCAAATCCCGATTATGTCTCCGCCCTTAACCCCAAAGGAAAGCAGATGTCTTGCAAGTTGATTTGACCTCTCATTTAGTTCTTTGTATGTAAGACTGGTATTACCTGAGATAACCGCCCTGTTTAATGGTATAAGTGAAGATTGTTCCTCAAACAAGCTCTGAAGCAAACTGTCAGGTACTGCGACCTCTGTGTGATTGAACTCAGAAAGGATCTTCTTATCATTTCCGGAAATAATTGAGATATCAGAAATTGCCTTGTCTGGATTCTCTACGACAGATTCAATCAGCTTTACTAGATTATCCTTCATGCGGATTATCGTATCACGCTTAAGGATATCAATATTAAACTCTATTTCACCTTCAACCTTGCCCATATTCTCCCATGCGTAGAAGGTTATATCAAAGGTTGCAGTCCGGCTTTTTGCTTTTACACTTTCACTGTCAATACCCAGCAGGCTTAATTTGCCACCCAGGTTATTCTGCCAGTCAAGAGCTACCTGGAATATCGGGTTGGAGTTAAGAACACGTTCAGGATTCACAATTTCAACCACCTTCTCAAATGGCAGATCCTGATGTGCAATTGCATTAAGTGCCTCATTTCCAGTAAGCCTGACAACATCTCTGAATGTTAGGTCGTTCTCATAGTTGAGACGCACAACAACCGTATTGACGAACATACCGAAAATATTCTCCAGCTTTGAATGTGGTCGGTACGCTATCGGCAATCCAATATTGATGTCATTTTCTCCACAGTATTTCTGAATCTGAATACCGAATACACTTAGCATGACAGCAAACATTGAAGCACCTTCCTCTTTGCCGATCTGCCTGAGTTTCTCAGATAGCTCTGGTGATAACTTCATTGATACACTATCAGCCTTGCCTGATGATGTGCCCGTTCGCTGAAAATCATAAGGGAAATTTAAAGTTGAAGAGCAACCATCCAGCTTCTCTTTCCAGAACTCTTTTGATTCTTCTTCAACCTGTAATCCCTCAGCGCTTTTCTGCCAAAGCGCATAGTCATATTGCTGAAATTCAATTGTTTCAAGCCTGGCTTCTTTATTATTCAATAAACTACCATAAATCTCATTCAGATCACGTATAAAAATACCCCAGGACCAACCATCAAAAATGATATGGTGAATGCTCATATGGAAATAATGTTCCTCGGGTGATGTTCTGATAAGGCATATCCGATATAACGGGCCGTTTTTAAGGTCAACCACCTTATTGGAATATTCAGAAACTACTTCATCAATCTTATCTGGTTTCTCTTGTTCTGGAAAACCGGTCAGGTCAAAGAAATTAAAGTTTATTTCCCCTGGTACTATGTCAAAATATGGTTCACCTTCTGACTCCCTTATTACTGAAAAGACAATCTTGTGCCTCTGAAATAAAACCTCCAGGCTGTTTCTGAAAGTCTCCAGGTTTAGATATCCGCTTAATTTATAAGTAAATGGAATGATATACGTAGGAATATCAGGCTGTAATTCTGAAATAAGCCATAGTCGCTTCTGGTTATGGGTAAGAGGTAAATTCGTAGACTGTTCAAGATGCTTCATCTCAATTGTTTTATCGGAAACATGGGATTGACTTTCAATATAATTGGCCGATTGAATGATTGTAGGATTGGCAATGAATGACTTAAATGTCATTGTAAATCCTAATTCTTCTTTAATTCTGTTCAAAATGCTTATTGCAAGCAAAGAGTTACCCCCTATATCGAAGAAGCTTTTATTTACTTTAATACTTTTTACCTTAAGAATACCCTCCCAAATTATCAAAAGCTTTTGCTGCACAGGGGTAAGATTATCATTTACTGGTTCAATCTGATGATCCTCTTCGGTATTCTCAAATACTAATTCCTTCTTGTTGATCTTACCATTGGGAAGTCTTGGGAATCCATCCGAGACCTGGAAAAACGAAGGCACCATATATGCAGGCAGATGCTGTGATAGTGAGTCCGTTATTTCAACATTGTTAAACTTAAAACCTGGTTCTGCATTCAGGAATGCAACCAATCGATCATCATTGTCACCAAACCTGTGAACTTTAACAACCGCTTCTCTCACGTCAGGTATGCGTGATAACAGATTTTCAATCTCCCCGGGTTCTATTCTAAAACCCCTGAGTTTTATCTGGTTATCGCTCCTGCCAAAAAGCTCAATGTTCCCGTCATCCAGAATTCTTCCAAGATCTCCGGTTTTATATATTATCCCTCGATTCCCGAATGGAATGAATTTTTCAGCAGTCAATTCCGGTCTGTTGTGATAGCCTTTTGTTACTCCCGCTCCTCCGATACATACCTCACCTATGACCCCGACCGGTAATTCATGGTTGTTTTTATCAAGTATATAAATAGTCGTATTATCTATTGGGAAGCCTACCAGTACAGGTGGTTCAGGATCAGTAAGCTTTTTGCAGGTAGACCATACAGTAGTTTCAGTCGGACCATACATATCCCATAATGATCCGACATTCAAAAGGAGATCTCTGACCAGACCTGGCAGAATCGCTTCTCCGCCACATAATGCCTTAAGGTTTTTCTTCCCTTTCCATCCACTGCCTAGGAGTATGTTCCAGGTCGCAGGGGTGGCCTGCAGCATTGTAACATCATGCAGATCCAGCAGACCGGATAGTTTTTTCCCGTCAAAAATATCTTCAGTATCTGCAATTATTAATTCAGCTCCGGCTGACAGGGGGAGAAATAGCTCCAATACTGATATATCAAAAGACAAAGTAGTAACACCCAGCAACCTGTCATCAGATGTTATGCCGGGTTTTTTGGACATGCTTTGAAGGAAGTTAACAACAGCCTTATGATGTACTTTAACGCCTTTGGGTTTACCTGTTGACCCCGAGGTGTAGATTATATAAGCCAGCGACTGATTATCTATCTGTATATCAGGCTTAGTAGCACTGTTATTGCTAATCTTTTTCTTGTCGCCGTCAATTAAAACAATAGTCGAGCCGGTTAAGTGGAGAAACTTTTCTGCCAATGAACTCTGTGAAACGAGGATTCTGGCCCCTGAATCCTCAAACATATAAATGAGCCTGTCATCCGGGAACATAGGATCCATGGGAAGATAGCAACACCCTGCCTTTAAGACCCCTAGTACTGATGCAACCATATCAACAGACCTCTCAAGGTTGACGCCAACAACATCACCACCATTTGCTCCTAATGCTATCAGATGTCTCGCTATCTGGTTAGCCTTCTCATCAAGTTCTTTGTAAGTCAAGCTTGAATTACCTGAAATAACTGCCGTCTTTGCAGGTTGTACCAAAGATTGTTTCTCAAAAAAATTCTGAACCAGACAATCAGGAATCTCTACATTGGTTTTATTGAATGCCTCCAGCTTTTTTCTATCATTCTCAGATACTACAGATAATTCAGATATCTTCCGATCAGGGTTCTCAGCTATGGATTGTATTATCCTGATTAAATTTTCTTTCAAACGGAGAATTGTACTTTGACTTAGTATGTCCACGTTGTACTCAATATATCCCTCAATTTTATTCCCCTTTTCCCAGAAATAGAAAGTAATATCGAAAGGAGATATTCCTTTGGCTGCATTCACATGCTCCTCAGTTAAGCCTCCAACTTCAACCGGTTGTGCCGGGCTGTATAACCAGACTACTGAAACCTGAAACAAAGGATTCATATTTGAATGACGTTCAGGATTTGTGACCTCAATGATTTTTTCAAACGGCAGGTCCTGATGTGCGATGGCTTCCAGCAATCCCCTTTTTGTTTTGTTCATAAAGTCAATAAACCTTGGATCTTCTTCAAGCTTCAATCTGACAGGTATAGTATTTACGAACATCCCAAAAATCTTTTCCAGATATGTCTGAGGACGATTGGATACATGAGTTCCGACACAGATATCATCTTCACCTGAGTATCTTTGAAAAAGTACACCCATGGCTGAAAGAACTGCTGCAAAAAGAGTAGCACTCTCTTTTTTACAAATATCCTTCAGTCTCGCTGTACAATCTGATGGTATTTCAAGGATCTCATTTTCCCCGAAACCTGTTGTGACATCCTTCCGTGGATAGTCATATGGAAAGTTCAATTTTGGCGGGCAATCCCTGAGGTTTTCTACCCAGAATTCTATTAACTCTTTTTCTCTTGATGAAATATCTGCACTATTTAGCCATCTGAAATACTCATAATAGTGATTCTTAACATCCTCCAGTTCTATCTCCTTATCATTAAGCAGACTGTTATAGATTTCCTTGAGGTCATGCATGAACACCCCACCAGACCAGCCATCGAAAACAAGGTGGTGAATTGTTGCATGAAAATAATAGCTGGAGTTGTTTTGTTTTAACAGGTTAATCCTATAAAGAGGACCGGATTCCAGATCAAATTGTTTACGGGAGTCATCACCGATAAAGACATGTATCTTTTCACTGCTAATCTCAGAGGGATCACCGGAGAAATCAACCACTACCAGGTCTGCCTGCTTTGGAGCAATCTCACAATATGGCTCACCGTCCGCTTGTTTGAAAACTGAATGAATAATAAAGTGTCTGTCGAATAATAGCTTAATGCTTCTTCTGAAAACATCAACGTTGAGCAGACCTTTAAAATGATACGTCAGTGCAATATTATATGCCGGGTTGGAGTTGTCAAGTCTGGAAATAATCCATAACCTTTTCTGGCTATTTGATAAAGGCAAATGAGACAGATCAATCTTTTCAACAGGCTGCTTCTTTGCCTCTTCAACAACATCTGCGGTCTGAATGATCGAGCATAATCCATTAATGGTCGGATTATCGAGAAACAGCTTTAGTGAGAGGTTCTGATGCATTTCTTCATTAATGCGGCTGATTATTTGTAACGCCAGCATCGAGTGTCCTCCCAGGTCAAAGAAATTTTCGTCAAAGCCGATCTTGTCAAGGCCAATCTGTGCCTTCCAGATTTTTGCGATGGATAATGCCATGCCATCCGCAGTTTGAGTATCTGCTGCAGCAATTTCAGGTATTTCCACTTCTTCATTCCGGGTATCATCAATTAAGTCCTCATGTGTCTGATCTGAATGATCGCTGCCCTGGTTAACATAATCAGATTCAATCCAGTGACTTACCCTCATAAAGGGATATGCAGGCAGAGCAATCCTGGATACAGACTTATTCGCATATAGTGCAGCAAAATCCACTTTAATTCCAAGATTAAACATATTGCCAAGTGCAGCGATAATTTTATAAGACTCACTTACGCCGTCAGGTTTGCCCAGGGTGGCGATAGTTGTTTTTTTATTGGTCGTTTTCTTGTTTTCTCTGACCTGGGATGATAAATGGGTGTTAGGACCTACTTCGAGAAAGAGCATATCCTCATTCTCATTTATCAGAGAAATACCCTCCCTGAAATGAACCGCATTTCTTAATTGTTGCGCCCAATACGATCCTGATACCGCTTGTTCTTCTGTAATAAATTTGCCGGTCAGACATGAAATAAACGGAATATCAGGTGACTTCATACTGAAACTGTCAACATACTCTCTGAATTCATCAAGTATAGGGTCAAATGAAGCAGAGTGGAATGCATGAGAAGTATTCAGGTCAATGTATTTTAATCCATTACTATCCAATGATTTCTTAACCTTATCTGTGTTCTCCGTTTTGAAAGAAATTGTACAGAAGTTTTCAGAATTATCAGCTGCAATTTCGAAATCCGGGCTGTTAAGGTCAACAATCTTATTGTAGCTGGCACGAACAGCAAGCATTTTCCCGGTGGGCATTTTTTGCATCAGTTGCCCTCTCCTGATTACTATT
>CAZGDJ010000048.1:0-14011 GCA_964524635.1 uncultured Rikenella sp.
CCCGGACTCCTTTTCTTTGGTTCATTTCTTTTGGAGGAGCAAAAGAAATGAACTTAATCATACTAAAAAAAAGAGGGTGTCCCTTTTGAGACACCCTCTTTTCTTATCACAGTGACTTATCAGGGTTACTTTTTTATTGTAAAAACAGAGTCATCCATCTCTTTATCCAGTTCAATCTTCTCAAAAACAGTTGATCCGCCTTCCATTCCATTAACCACCTGAACTATAACTTTTGGGATTTTCACACCGTTAATGTCAGCATATTCTTTTACAAAAGACTCCACCTCCATTTCCTGTCCCATCTGGGTTGCTTTAGTAGAGTTTTTCACAGTCAGGTAGCTTTCTTTGTCAATAAAGTAATAAATGGGATTGCCTCCTTCAACAGAGTTCATAATCTTAAATGCAGGCTTGCCATTTACATCTTCTGTACCTACCAGGCTCAGTTTGCCGGCTTTAAAATTGTCCATAAGCTCATTGCGGAACATGTTATTGCCTTTAATGCTACCAAGCTGCTCCTCGGGCAGCTCAACCGGTTCTGAAGAACCAGCCAGAGGATTGACCATGTAACCTTTCTCACCATCAAACAAAGTAATGATTTCCATACCGTTATATGTAATGACAACCTTTACCTTGTCAGGCTGTTTCATGAACATGGTCATTGGTATATCCATGCCCATCTGACTTGTCTTACCCTCAATATAGAGTGTCTTGGCTTTATTAAGAATATCTCCTCCTAAAGCTTTAGAATTCTTATTGATTATTTCATCCAGCGTCTGGCCGGAGCAGATTGAAACCACCAACAGCATTGGTAACAGAAAGATAAATTTTTTCATAATAATCTGATTTTTTGTTATTTATGTGAATACTAAATGACTTTCGTGATGTAAAGTTAGAAATAGTTTCTTATTTCTTGTTGTCACGGTAACGGTAAATCTTTTGCCATCTGGCTGCAAGCTGCTTCCTTATTTCATCTTCCCTGGCATTTGATCCCGGCTCATAAAAGATAGTCCCCTTAATCTCTTCAGGAAGGTAGTTATCGATAACAAAGTTACCCTCGAATTCATGCGCATACTTGTATCCTTTATGGTATCCGAGGTCTTTCATCAGCCGGGTTGGTGCATTCCTGATGTGAAGCGGTACCGGAAGATCCCCATGTTCATGAACTGCTCCAACAGCATTCTCAATAGCCATATAGGAGGCATTGCTTTTGGGTGAGGTAGCAAGATAAACAGCTGTCTCTGAAAGTATTATACGTGACTCGGGCCATCCCACAAGATTGACTGCATTAAAACATGCCTGGGCCAGGAGCAGGGCATTTGGATTGGCCATGCCAATATCTTCAGCCGCCAGTATTACCATTCTTCGTGCAATAAATTTAACATCCTCACCCCCTTCAACCATACGAGCAAGCCAATAAACAGCAGCGTTGGGGTCAGAACCACGCAATGATTTGATGAATGCTGAGATAATATCATAATGCTGTTCTCCATTCTTGTCATATAAAGCCAGATTCTGCTGTATATGGCTCAGCACCAGGTCATCTGTAATAATAATCTCTTCGCTGCCCTTCTCAGCTTCAAGCGAGACTGTAAGCTCAAGGGCATTGTATAGCTTTCTGGCATCGCCACCACTGATGCGTATCAAAGCTTCATACTCATCTACCCTTATCTTGTATTTTGATAAGTAGTAATCAGCCATGATAGCTTTATCTATCAGCTTCCTGAGCTCATCTTCGTCAAGCGATCTGAGTATATACACCTGGCAGCGGGAAAGCAGGGGAGATATCACTTCAAATGAAGGGTTTTCCGTTGTAGCACCTATAAGTGTTATAATTCCCTGCTCCACAGCACCAAGAAGTGAGTCTTGCTGTGACTTGTTGAACCTGTGAATCTCATCAATGAAAAGGATAGGATTTGGCTTGCCGAAGAATTGCTGACTCTTTGCTTTTTCAATTGTTTCCCTTACTTCCTTAACACCGCTGTTAACCGCACTGAGCTGAAAGAATGACCTTTCAAGCCTCACAGAAACTATACGTGCAAGGGTTGTCTTCCCCACTCCTGGAGGACCCCAAAGAATGAATGACGGCACATTGCCTGATTCAATTACCTTTCTTAACACACCGTCAGGACCAACAAGATGATCCTGACCGGCGAATTCTTCAAGAGACTTCGGCCTTAGCCTGTCAGCAAGAGGTTGATTTGAAAACATTTCAGTGAAAGCAATAAGGGTGCAAATTATTATAATTTAGCCAATATTGTTTACTGATCGGATTATAATTTATTACTGCCTGGCAGGAAGAAAATAATTGTTTTAGACATGATAGTTTTTAACTGGGTTACCTATCATCTGGTTTTGTTCAATTTCACCTTTTTGCGGAAAATATTTTCTTTAAATGAAATAAATTAATACTTTTAGCAATTAAATTCCGGTTTTAAGAAAAAAATCCGGAAAAAATTAATAAAGTAACTGGACCTTCTCAAATTCTCGGGAAACTATGAAAAAACCTCTTCTGGTAATCATTATTATCCTGGTGGTTGTACTGGCTATCCCCGCAGTCAGCTTCATCAGATGGGCATTCCAGGAAAAGAAACCGATGAATATTCTTATCCTTGACAAAACGGTTCCCACACTTGACAGGAATGGACATCGCTCACTTGTCTATGTTCTTACTAACGATCGCTTCGTAAGGAAAGATAAAGGTGGGAGTTTCTCAACTGCAAAAGATTATTATGGATTTATTCCACTCAGACCAGTCAGAGAAAAACAATTCAAGAAAAAGGATTTCCGTCTGACCGAACTTATTGACCTCGCCGAAAATAATGATGCAATTTACTTTGCTGATACCTATGGAGTATTCTTCAACGACTGGTACCAGGGTATTAAAAAAGCCCGCAGATCCAGAAAACTCTATGGCGGCCTGAATAACAATGACTATCTTCTGATGTCAGAGATGAAAAAACGTGATAAGCTTGTCATTGTTGAGTATAATACATTTAACTACCCGACTGCAGGCCTTGAAAGATTTAAAGTCGAAGAACTGCTTGGACTATCTTCAACAGGATGGACAGGAAAATATTATCGAAACCTTGATACAGTGAATTCCGCCGGTGTTCCGTCATGGATGCCGTCTTTGTACAGAAAACAATACAATGAACCCTGGAAATTCACCAAACCGGGAGTAGTTTTGCTAAAAGAGAATAGCATTATTGTGCTTGAAGAAGGCAAGCAACTCACCTCCGCCAAACCGGTAATCGTTACACCTGAAAATTATACCACAGAATTCCAGGTAATCCCCTCGGTTGCGTTTGAAAATGAATTTGAAATAGTTAACCCGGGAGAAAACACCGTTATTTCTTCATTTAGCCTTAGAACAACTGCATCGGGTGATACCCTGTTAAGTTCTTACGGGCTCTCGTCAACATTCCCTGCTTCACTTCGGGATCAGGCTGAGCATACGTTTTATTTCTCCGGAGATTTCACCAACAATTCAGTTCCTTCATGGACTTCGCGGCTTAAAGGCATTGAAAAAGCAAAAACATTCCTTTATACTGATAATCAGGAAGATTATAAAAGATTCTTCTGGCTTTACTATAAGCCGCTTATAACAGGAATAATGACCGGATATCTTGGTAATGAAAAGAAATAATGAACTAAGAATTTAATGAACAGGCCATTGGCCTGTTTTTTTTTCAATGAAAATCACGATAATTCAATCTGACCTGGCCTGGGAAGACAAGAAAAAGAATATTTCCCTCCTTACTTCTCTTATTGAAAAAAATGCTGTCGGCTCTGACCTTGTAGTGCTTCCTGAAATGTACACAACAGCATTCTCTATGAATCCTCATCTACTCGCTGAATCAATGGATGGTCCGACTGTTGGCTGGATGAAAAAACAATCTTCGGAAGGTGGTTTTGCTATATGTGGAACAGTGATAATAAAAGAAGAGGAAAATTTCTTCAACAGGATGGTTTTTATATCCCCTGAAGGAGAAATTACAGTCTATGATAAGCGTCACCTTCACTCAATGAGCGGGGAGCATAAAGTCTATACTCATGGCAATAAGCAGGTAAATTGTTGCTACAAGGGTTTTATGTTTAATTTGCAGATTTGTTATGATTTGAGATTTCCTGTCTGGTCACGCAACAGGGGTAACGTGGATGTGATAATCTATTCTGCTAACTGGCCTGCGGCAAGAAGTAATGTATGGAAGACCTTGCTTGTGGCAAGGTCAATTGAAAACCAGTGTTACGTAATAGGAGCCAACAGAACAGGAACAAATCCCGAAGGTACATCATACACCGGTGACTCAATGATAGTTAGTCCTAAAGGTGAAATACTTGCCGCTTTACCCTCTGATGCCGAAGGTGCATTATCTGCATGCATATCCAAAGAGGCTCTTGAAAAGTACCGAAACGAAATGCCTGTCTGGCGTGATGCCGACCGGTTTACACTGGACATTTGACAAAAACAGAGAGATAAGGCATGAGTTATGAGTAGTGAGTTTTGAGTTTGAAGTGGACCCACTCATCACTCATTTCTCATCACTTTCTTTTCTATTGCCTATTGTTTTTTCAATGCATTCCACAGCACCTCAGCCGGATGTAATGCCTTACGGCCGGTGCCATCCTTAATATGATGCCTGCAGCTTGTCCCCGGAGCAACCACGATTGTTTTTTCAGATGCTGCCCTTACATCCGGGAATAGAACCATCTCACCCACCTTCTGTGAGAGATCATAGTGCTCTTTCTCATACCCAAAAGCTCCGGCCATTCCACAACAACCCGATGGTATCTCTTTTACCTTGTATCCTGATGGGATAGACAAGGCTTCAATAACCGGTACAGAGGTGGCAATTGCCTTCTCCTGACAGTGCACATGAACAAGTACCTCAGATACTTCATCAGTGAACATATTGCTATTTATACGCCCCGATTTAACCTCCCTAACAAGGAATTCTTCCAGCAATAAAGCATTGCCTGCCAGTTTTCTGGATTTAGCCTTTTGTTCGTCTCCGACAAGATCTGGAAACTCATCCCTGAACCCCAGAATACCTGAAGGTTCCAGACCTATAAGAGGAGAATCACTGCTGATAAGTGGGCTGAGTATTTCAACATTTTTCAAAGCAATTTTCTTTGCCCTTCTCAGAAAGCCCTTTGAAATATATGTTCTGGCACTCATTGAGTGCTTTACAGTTAATACTCTGTAATTTAGTCCGGTGAGCAACTTTGCCGCACTTATTCCGACTGATACATCATTATGATTGGTAAACTCATCAATAAAGAGATATACACTTCCTGAAGGATTTGCCGGATTGAGTTTGCTTAGGTTTCTCCGAAGCCACTTTCTAAATGTTAACGGAGCCAGAACTGGTATGCTTCTCTGAGCAGCAAAGCCAGTTAGCTTTTTTATTATCAGTGACGTGATCTTATTTGTAGCAAAAAAATTAAACAACCACGGGATAGCTGCGAAAAAACTGCTGATAAGCGGAAGCGAGGCTATAAGCCTGGTACGTAATGAAGGAGAGTGAATATCATTGTAATGCTGAAGGAACTCAGACTTGAGCTTTGCCATATCCACCCCTGAAGGACACTCATTCTTGCATCCCTTACATGCAAGGCAGAGGTCAAGGATCTCCTTCATCTCTGAGCTGTCCCATGGGTTTTTCTTTTCAGCATAGAGCATCTCGCGCATAATATTTGCCCTGGCACGGGTGGTAAGACGCTCATCACCTGTAGCCATGTAACTTGGACACATGGTTCCACCGATTATACTGCTTTTCCTGCAATCACCTGAACCATTGCACTTCTCTGCAGCTCTGACAACACCACCCTCAGCAGAAAAATCATACCATGTCTTCAGCTCCGGAGTAGACCTCCCCGGAATATACCTGAGTGAGGTATCCATCGGAGGGGTATTGACAATCTTACCAGGGTTTAGTATTCCCGAAGGATCAAAAAAGCTCTTTAACCTCTTGTTCAGCAGATAGTTATAATCACCGATTATTATTGGGATAAATTCTCCTCTGAGACGGCCATCTCCATGCTCACCGCTCATTGATCCCCTGTACTTCTTAACTATCCTTGCCGTTTTCTCACCAATAACACGCAGGAGCTTTACTTCCTCCTTATCTTTTATATTTATTACAGGCCTGATATGCAGTTCTCCCGTACCAATATGAGCATGATAGACAGATTCTTTTCCGTATGATGAAAGCATTTCTTCGATCTCGGCAACGAAGTCGCCCAGCTTATCAACAGCAACAGCGCAATCTTCAATAAGGGAAATCGGCTTTGCATCTCCAGGCATATTCGAAAGAATACCCAGACCGGCTTTGCGCAGATCCCATACTTTTTTAACATCACTGCCCCAGACAACCGGGAAGGCATAGCCCAGACCTGAAGTACGCATCTCAGCCTCCATAGCCGAAGCAATCTTTTTGATCTCTTCGGCACTGTTGGCACAAAATTCAACAAACAGTAAAGCGCCCGGGTTTCCTTCAATAAAAAACCTGTTCTTTTTCTGTCCGGCAACATTCTCAGCAAGAGATAAGATCTTATGATCCATCATCTCCACTGCATAGGGTTTATATTTAAGTGCAATCAGGTTTGACCTGAATGCTTCATTTCTCTGTTTCAGGTGTACACATACCAGTGCTTTTACAGGAGGAGGTAATGGAACCAGTCCGAGTTTTGCTTCTGTTACTATTGCCAGAGTACCTTCAGAGCCCGTGATCAGCCTGGCAAGATTCATGAGTCTCTCGCTTCCCGGTGTAAAGGGCTCGGAATAAAGAAGATCATCAAGAGCATAACCCGTGTTTCGTCTTGGGATATTCTTTTCGGGATAATCACTTCTTATTGAAGCACTGTTCTTTTCATCCTGCATTAAAGCTTTTATCTCACGATAAATGTTCCCCTCGGCATTCGTTAGCGAACATTTAGCTTCAAAATCTGCATTCGTAACAGGTTTAAAAATAACCTCTGATCCATCTGCCAGCAGCGCTTTTGCTTCTATGATGTGATCTCTTACAGATCCGTAAACCACAGAGTGTAAACCGCATCCGTTATTGCCTATCATGCCTCCCAGGTTGCATCTGTTTGATGTTGAAGTCTCGGGTCCAAAAAGAAGACCATGTCCTGAAAGTATCTTGTTCAGCTCATCTGGCACCACTCCCGGTTCCACTCTTACCCATTTTTCACTGCTGTTAATTTCAATGATACGTGTGAAATGGCGTGATAGGTCTGCTACAATACCTGAACCAACAACCTGCCCTGCCAGGGATGTGCCTGCGGCTCTTGGTATTATCCCTCTCTTATGTTTTACAGCAAAAGATAAAAGGCGTTTTATATCATCCGCATTTTTCGGATAAAAGACCGCTTCAGGTTCTTCTCGGTATATTGAAGCATCCGTTGCGTACATCAGGGTTGAAATCCTGTCGTTCAACAGCTCACCATCAACTGATGCCACAAGCTCTTCAAGTTCTCTTCTTTTCTCTGGTTTGTTCATTTATGTAAAATCGGAATTGCAAAAATAATTAATTGAAGCTACTGCCCGGCATTGATTAACTTATTGTTGAAAAAAGATTCATAAAATATTAGAATTCTGATTTTAATCATAATAGTTTTCAGTGATTGAAAGATTCTTTTTTCGTACTTTTATCCCGAAAATTCAAATAAACTAATTAACTGATATACAATGGAATTGCTTGAACAAATTAAACTCAATGCACAAAAGTACAACAAAAGGATTGTACTGCCTGAAGGCACTGAAGAAAGGACTTTAAAAGCTGCAGATGTCGTTATAGCTGAGAACATTGCACAGATTACTCTCCTGGGCAACCCGGCTGAAATCAACAACCTTGCTGCTTCATTTGGGCTGAAGAATATAACCAGGGCTACCATTATTGATCCTGCAGATCATCCGATGAAGCAAAAGTATGTTGATCTTATGGTTGAGCTAAGGAAGAGTAAGGGGTTAACACCTGAAGAAGCATCAAAACTGATTGAAGATCCGCTTTATCTTGGAGTATTGATGATCAAGAACGGAGATGTTGACGGTGAAGTGGCAGGTGCCAGGAACACCACAGGTGATGTTCTGAGGCCTGCATTCCAGTATGTCAAGACTGCTCCGGGCATTTCTGTTGTATCCGGAGCTTTTATTATGATCCTGAAAGACAAGGAATTCGGAGCTGATGGCATCATTGTTTATGCAGATGGTGCTGTGCATCCTGACCCGACTGATAAAGAATTAGCGGAGATTGCCGTGGCAACTGCTCGTACAACAAAAACACTGGTTGGCGTTGAACCTAAGGTCGCACTCCTGAGCTTTTCTACCATGGGAAGCGCAAAGCACCCGCTCGTTGATAAGGTTATCAGTGCAACAAGAATGGCAAAAGAAATGGCTCCGGAATTTATGTTTGAAGGAGAACTCCAGGCTGATGCTGCACTTATTGAAGCAATAGGGCAGAAGAAAGCCCCCGGAAGCAAAATAGCAGGAAAAGCCAATGTCCTCATCTTCCCTAACCTTGAATGCGGTAATATAGCCTATAAACTGACCGAACGCCTGGCTCACGCTCAGGCCATCGGACCTGTACTGCAGGGTATGGCAGCACCAATAAATGACCTCTCAAGAGGCTGTTCAGTTAGCGATATCATAAATGTCATTGCCATAACTGCCAACCAGGCAGCCGGAATAAAGAAATAAATAATAAAAATGAAAATATTAGTATTAAACTGCGGAAGCTCTTCAATCAAGTATCAGCTCTTTAACATGTCTCAGGATGCTGAGGTTCTGGCCAAAGGCCTCATCGAGCGTATTGGAATTAATGATGGCATACTGACACACAAACCTACCGGTAAGGATCAGTATAAAATAGTTCAGGACATTCCTGATCATACTATTGGAATAAATCTTGTTATGGATGCTTTGGTTCACCCCAATCATGGTGTGATAAAAAGAATCGATGAAATCAAAGCGGTAGGGCACAGGGTAGCCCACGGAGGTGAAAACTTTAAGGAGTCAGTTCTGATTGATAATGATGTAAAGAAAGATATTGAAAAGTGTGGTGAACTGGCTCCGCTTCATAATCCGGCTCACCTGAAAGGTATATTGTCATGCGAAAAACTTCTGCCTGGTGTCCCGCAGGTTGCGGTATTTGACACCTCTTTCCACCAGACAATGCCGGACTTTGCATATATGTATGCCATACCTTACGAGTATTATGAGAAATACCGTATCCGTAAATACGGATTCCACGGTACAAGCCATAAGTTCGTCGCCCAGAAAGCCTGTAAAATCCTGAAAAAGGATTTTAACAAGCTTAAGATTATAACATGCCACCTTGGCAACGGAGCCTCAATCACAGCAATAGACAAAGGAAAATCTATAGATACATCCATGGGATTCACACCTGTCGACGGGCTTATTATGGGAACCCGCACCGGGGAAATTGATCCCGGGGTGCTCTTGTATCTTGCAGAAAAAGAAGGACTTAGTGTCAGCGGGGTAAACAATATGATCAACAAGAAGAGCGGTGTTGCAGGGATATCCCAGCTCTCATCCGATATGCGCGATCTTGAAAAAGCAGCATTTGAAGGTAACGAAAGGGCATTGCTGGCACTGTCAATGTATGCTTATAAAGTTAAGAAGTTCATAGGTGCCTATGTCGCTGCAATGAATGGCATTGACCTGTTAATATTCACCGCCGGAGTGGGAGAGAATGACTTCAATATCCGTAAGGCCATCTGTACTGACATGGAATGTATGGGGATAGAGTTTGATCCAGAAGTAAACAACGGCGTCAGAGGCAAGGATCTAATTATTTCTAAACCTTCTTCAAAGGTTATTGTAATGACAGTAACAACAGATGAAGAATTTGTTATCGCTTCAGATACAAAAACCATAACAAAGAAACTGATAATCTAATACCTTGTTTACATGGATTATAAACACCTGTCCGAACTGAAAAACCTTATTGTTGACCAGCCGGCAAGAAGAATGGTCCTTGCCGCAGCACAGGATCACAATGCTCTTAGCTCTGCTATGAAAGCATCCGTTGATGGTTTTATTGAACCTATCCTGGTCGGTGACAAAGATGCTATTCAGAATATAGCTTCTAAAATTAATGTTGATATTTCTCACGTCAGAATGATACATGAACCTGATACTGACCTGGCGGTAGAAATAGCGGTGAAGATGGTTCGCAGCAATCAGGCTGATATACTGATGAAGGGTAATGTCGGAACATCCACACTCCTGAAAGCGGTTCTTAATAAAGAATGGGGATTGCGTACGGGTAACCTTTTATCTCACTTTGCAATTTTTGAGATTGAAGCATATCATAAGCTTATTGCAGTATCTGATGTTGCAATGAATATTGCTCCTAACCTTCAGGATAAGATTGCAATCGTGAATAACTCGGTGGCATGTCTTAACAGGCTGGGTGTGGAGATGCCTAAGGTGGCAGTACTTGGCGCGGTGGAAATGGTCAGTGAGAATATGCAGGCTACTCTTGATGCAGCCCTTCTTTCAAAGATGAACCAGCGTGACCAGATAAAGCACTGCCTGATAGACGGTCCCCTGGCCTTTGATAATGCAGTCAGTTTTGAGAGCGCTAAACATAAAGGCATTAAAAGTGATGTGGCAGGTGATACTGACCTGCTTATTATGCCTGATATTGAGGTCGGTAACGTGCTTTACAAATCACTTGTGTTTTTTGCTCACGCAAAAGTAGCAGCGGTAATACTTGGTGCAACTGTGCCAATTGTGCTTACTTCAAGAAGTGACTCTGACCAGGCAAAATATGACAGCATCCTTCTTGCTGCCGCCGTTACGAAACCTGAATGACATGATCACCAGCCTCAGGCAGATGGCTGAAACTGTCAGGTCAGCCGGACAAAAATATCGGATTGCCGTTGCCTGGGCACAGGATTCAAATACCATTGCCTCTCTTCACAGGGCTGTAAATGAGGGATTTGCTGAGGCTATCATGATAGGCGAAATGGGATCGATCATTAATACCTGCAAAGGAATGAAGATTGATCCTTCTCTTTTTACAATAATAGAATCGGATGACGAAAATGAAGCAGCAGGCCTTGCTGTTGAAATGACAGCCAGGGGAGAATCAGATATTGTAATGAAAGGCCTTGTAGGCACTGATAAGTTCCTTAGAGCAGTTATGGATAAGGAGAAAGGACTCCTGCCACCAAAGACGGTAATGAGCTATGTGTGCGCTGTAGAGATTCCGAAATATCATAAACTTCTTTTCATAACCGACACAGCCGTTATCCCTTTCCCTGGCCTTGATCAGAAAGTTGCAATGGCTGAGTATGCTTTAACAATGGCGCGTCGGTTTGGAATAACAACACCTCGCATAGCTCTGATAGGTGCTTCTGAAAAAGTAAGCGATCATTTTCCGAATACTTTGGATTATTCAGAGATGTGCAAGATGGCTGCATCAGGCCAGATATCACCATGCGTTATGGATGGCCCTCTGGACCTCTTCCTGGCCTGTGACCCTGAGAGTGTAAAAATAAAAGGTGTTGATACACCTGTAGCCGGTAACGCTGACATACTTCTTTTTCCCTCCCTCGAGGCCTGTAATCCTTTCTATAAAGGACTTATGCTTTTTGGCGGGGGTGAACTGGCCGGACTGATATGTGGTACCATAAAACCGGTTGTGGTTATGTCACGAAGCGAGAGTGAACTTTCAAAATACTATTGTGTTGCTCTGGCCTGTCTTATGGCCTCGAAAAAAGAACAGATCTGATGGAAAAGATACTTATACTGGCTGTAAATCCAGGTTCAACATCAACCAAGTTTGCCCTTTTCAGGAATGAAAACCTTCTTTTCGAAAAAACCATAAGACATTCTTATGAGGAGATAGAAAGATATCCCCGGATGATAGATCAGCTCTCCTTCAGACATGATATGATAATTAAGTCACTGAAAGAAGAGAAAATTGATCTTTCTGAAATTGCCGTTGTAGTCGGAAGGGGAGGCCTTGTTAATCCAATTGAATCAGGTGTTTACGAGGTTAATGAGCTAATGATCAAGCATCTTTCCGAAGCAATTAATGGAGAACATGCCAGCAATCTTGGCGCACTTATTGCCTATGAGATAGCCGTTGAACTATCAGGTGCTAAGGCTTATATAGTTGACCCTGTAGTGGTTGATGAGCTTGAGCCATTGGCTCGTCTTTCGGGTCATCCTCTGATAACCAGGAGATCAATATTCCATGCTCTTAACCAGAAGGCAATTGCAAGGATCTATGCAGCTTCCCTGGGTAAGAAATATGAAGATTTGAATCTGGTTATTGCTCATATGGGAGGCGGAATCAGTGTTGGCGCTCACCGGAAAGGAAGAGTAGTTGATGTAAATAATGCTCTCAACGGTGACGGACCCTATTCGCCTGAACGTTCCGGGGGCCTGCCTGCTTACCAGCTTGCAGAGATATGTTTCAGCGGAAAGTACAGCCTGCAGGATATGAAATCCATGATCGCCGGAAAAGGCGGAATGGTAGCCTACCTTGGAACCAACAGCTTCAAGGATATATGTGAAAAGGCTTCTGCCGGTGATGCCAGAGCTGCTCTGATAAGAGATGGTTCCGCATACCAGGTAGCAAAAGAGATCGGGGCAATGATTGCAGTTCTAAAGGGTGATGTTGATGCCATTATTCTTACCGGAGGTCTGGCTTATGAGAAACCGCACACAGAAATGATAGCAGAGATGGTGAGTAAATTTGCACCTGTCGCAGTGTATCCGGGTGAGGATGAACTTAAAGCATTGGCTTTCAATGGTCTCCTTGCAGCTAACGGAGACATTTCTGTCAAAGAGTACAACGGCTAATCCCCTCATAACTCATGTCTTATGCCTTCTGTCTACAACTAAGGCACTGAAACAGCTACAGGAAGGATCTTACCGTTAAAAAATTTATTTCCCGTAAGCGCAAAATCAACAATAAAATCAGCCATATCCTCCGGTGTAACCGGAGCTTTCTGACCGGGAAAGGCCTTTCTGAACATATCTGTTTCCACACCCCCCAGGCACAGGCAGTTGAATGAAATGCCACTGTCTGCATATTCCGCAGCAAGACACTCGGTCAATATAGCCAGTGCGCCTTTGGCGGCACTGTAATATGACAATCCCGGAAACTTTAAGCTTCCCTGGAATCCCCCCATACTGCTTATGTTGATAACATGTGCTGTTTTCGATAGCAACGGTATTAACTCACTTGTGGCGATGGCTATACCCGTAAAGTTCACCCCAATAATGGAGTCAATATCCTGCTTAGTATGATCTGCAAAAGGTTTATTTACCAGATATCCGGCACAGTTGACAAGAATATCAATACTTTCAAGATGGTCTCTGACGCGTTCTTTAAGCTCATTAGGGGCAGTTCTGACCTCAGTGATATCAAAGGGTATAGCGATGACGTTTCTCCCTTCAGAATTATCAGAAAGGCCTTTCAGAGCCTTTTCATTACGGGCCAGTGCAATTACTTTATTTCCGGCTGTTTCGGAAAATTTCTTAACAACCTCTCTACCAATACCTGAAGAGGCACCAATAACTACTATATTCATCTTAAAACCAGTGATTTAGAAACAAGTTATGTTAAATGTATCAATGGGGTACAGTAAATGTACAAATTTTGATTTTATTTGTACACTCTTTAGTATTCATCATGGTTCCGGTTAAAAAATATGTTATTGTCCTGATACTTGTTATGCTGAGTGTTAGCTTATCTGGACAGAGGACTTCTGATGATCCGCCACCAATAAAAGAAAGACTCTTTTTTGGGGGATCATTCGGTTTGCAGTTTGGCACAATTACAAATATTGAAGTCTCACCGGTGATAGGTCTATGGGTTCGGCCAAGAGTTGCCATAGCAGGCGGACCATCATATCAGTATTACAGAGACCCCGGATTTAGAACCTCAATTTATGGTGGAAATATATATACTCAATTGACATTGATTCAGGATATTAATAACATCATTCCACTTGGTATTCACCT
>CAZGDJ010000049.1:0-13952 GCA_964524635.1 uncultured Rikenella sp.
TACAAGGGCGTTGAAGGAATGATGAAAGACCTGGCAGGATCAGCAGATGATACCAAAAAGTATCGTGATCAGGTTACTAAACTCAGTGAGAATCTTGCATCACTAAACAATGTGTACGGCAACATGCTTGCTGCTATGAACGTAAAATAATGTTAAGGTCATTAATATATTTTAACGCCTAACCCTTCTTCAAATGGCTAAAGGAAAAGAAACTCCGCGGCAAAAGATGATCGGTATGATGTACCTCATACTGACAGCCATGCTTGCTCTTAACGTATCAAAAGAAGCCGTTGAAGCTTTTAAAAAAGTGGAAGATAGCCTGGCAAAGACCACCGCAAATTACATCAAAAAAAATGCAATCACTTATGCTGCCTTAGACGCAGCAGCTGCTGAAAACCCGGAGAAGGCCGGCAATTGGAAAGCAAAAGGTGATGAAGTCCATGCCCGTGCTGATGAGTTGTTTAATTATATTCAGGATCTGAAGGTTGAAATAATAAAGACTGCTGAGGGTGAAGATTCAGAAGCATTGCTTCCTGACAATCAGATTGATATTTACAAGGTAAAAAAGATTGATGAGAACAATGTGCCCTCAAATATACTTATTGGAGCAGACCAGGGAGGCAAAGCCAATTCTCTCAAGGCTCTGATAAATGACTACAGAACATTTCTTGTTGAGACGCTGGATGGTAAAGATATTGCTGCAGAACAGTCAATCATGTCAATTCTGAATACCGATGACCCCATAAACCTTGAGAAAAAGAAGGAGACTTGGGCTAATGCCCAGTTCCAGGCTCTTCCTCTTGTTGCTGTTATTACTATACTTTCAAAGATGCAGGTTGATGTAAGGAACACCGAAACGGATGTTCTTAACTTCCTTTATAGCCAGATTGATGCAGCTTCTTTTAAATTCACCAAAATTATACCTACTGTAGTTCCTGTCTCCACTTATGTAATGCTTGGTAATGAATACGAGGCCCAGATATTCGTTGCTGCAACAGATACAACACAGGATGCTGAAATACTTATAGGTAACTATACAACCAGCAGAAGCGCAGACGGTACTTCATCATATGAGATGGTTGGGGACTATACAAAAGTGCCTGTAAATGAGTCAGGTATTGGCGTTTACAGGGTCAAGCCGGGTTCGCTGGGTGAAAAATCTTTCGGCGGTGTAATCAAGCTTAAATCACCTGATGGTGCAATGAGGGCATATAAATTTGATTCTAAGTATTCAGTTGGCATGCCAAATGTTGTAGTTTCACCTACGGCAATGAACGTATTGTACCAGGGCATCAAGAACCCTATTGATATATCCGTTCCTGGCATAGGATCTGATAAGCTCTCTGTGAGGATGACCAATGGTGAAATAAATAAGGGTAAATATAAAAACTACCGTGGGGAATGGACTGCAGAGCCAAGAACCGTTGGTCAGAATGCACAGATCATCGTTTCTGCAAATATTAATGGCAAAGTACAAAGCTTCCCACCGGTTGAGTTCAGGGTAAGAAGGTTACCTGACCCTGAAGCACGATTTGCCAATCTCAAGGAAGGCAATGTCTTAAGGAGTGTGGCAGGAGCCCAGCAGGTTGTAACCGCAACCCTTGAAAACTTTGAATTTGACCTTACATACACTGTCACCGGCTTTACTGTTTCAGTCAATGACAAGGGATTTGAAATTACCGGAGACTCAAATAACAACAGGCTGACAGACAAACAGAAAAGCATGATAGCAGGCTTGAGAGCAGGTCAGAAACTTATAATTGAAAAAATAACAGCGGTAGGTCCTGATGGTAGAACCAGGAACCTTAACCCAATAATTCTGAAAATAAATTAATCTAAGAATAGATAAAACCATGAACAGGAGAATTCTGGCAGGCCTTACCGGCCTCCTGATGTGCACAGCCTCAATGGCCCAGTCCTTCGGAGACATCTATGATAAGTCGATGCCCACAAATCAAAAAATTAATTATACTTATCTGGGCGAATCAGACGTAGTGTGGTCTAGAAGAATATACAGGATCATTGACCTGAGAGAGAAAATGAATCTGAACCTTTACTATCCGTCTCTAAGATTTGACAGTGCCAGCAATAGCTTCACGTCAGAGATGTCAGACGGCAGGATGAACCTATCAGGTATACTTCTGAACGAGATCGTTGCAGGAAGAGTAATTGCCACCGATGGTGACGAGATGACTGTTCCCACTACATATAATGATATCGCTGCGAAGATGAACCGTGATACACTTACGATACCTGTTATAGGTGCAGACGGGCAAGAGCGCGACTCAACGGTAATGAATATGGAGAACCCTTCAGATATCAAGCAGTTAATGCTCCTTGAAGAATGGTACTTTGACAAAAAACATTCTCGTCTTGATGTTCGTATTATCGGCCTCTGCCCAATCTATATGGGCTATGATCAGATTACAGCGCGTCTTATGAAAAGACGCCTTTTCTGGATCAGGTACGAAGACGTAAGACAGTCGCTCGCAAGACATGAATGCTTCAATACATATAATGACGCACAGAGGATATCCTTTGAAGACCTTCTGCTGCAGCGCAGGTTTGACAGTTATATAGTTGCTGAATCAAACGTCTATGATGACAGATTTATTAACTCGTATAAGATGGGACCGCAACAGATATATGAAGCCGACAGGATTAAAAATGAAATATTTAATTTTGAACAGGATCTCTGGGAATACTAAGAGCTTAATATTATAAAAAGAGAAGGTGTCCCTGTTATTTGTGACACCTTCTCTTTTTTTACAGGTATTTATCTCCCGTCTTCTTACCCACTTCTTCAAGATAGTGTTTTATATTCTGCTCCTGTTCTCTTGACACAATAAGCAGCACATCGCCCGTATCAATTACAATATAATCGTCAAGACCCTGAATGACAGCAATCTTGTCCTCCGGCAGACTTATTATATTACCTTCGGAGTTATGGGTAAATGCCTTTGATTTTAGCACCACATTATCATTCTTGTCATGCTCAGAATGAAGGTATAGTGAACCCCATGTGCCTAAATCAGACCAACCCAGGTCTGTACATTTTACAAATACATTATCAGCCTTTTCCATTATCCCGTAATCGACTGAAATGCTGCTGCACTGAGAATATGCCTTTTTGATAAACTCCTTCTCTGAGTTCGAATTAAACAAATCGCTGCCTTCAATGAATGTATGGTAGATATCAGGAAGAAATTTGCTGAAAGCAGACAGAATTACATCTGCCTTCCAGACAAAAATACCGCTATTCCAGAAAAAATCACCGCTTTCCAGGAAAAGACGCGCCATCTTAATCTCAGGCTTTTCAGTAAAAGCTTTTACTTTATGCAGATTTCTAAATCCTTTTACCTGATGGCCTGTATTTGCCTGTATATATCCATAACCTGTCTCCGGCCTGTCAGGCTTGATGCCAAGTGTCAACAGGGCATCATTTTCTGATGTAAACCTGAATGCCTCATCCATGACTTTATGAAAAGCCTCTTCTTTCTCGATAAGATGATCTGACGGAGCTACAGCAATCACAGCGTCAGGATTCTCAGACATGATTCTGAAGACCCCGTAAGCAATGCAGGGGGCAGTGTTGCGTCTCATTGGCTCAGCCAAAACTCTTGAAGGATCGATCCCTAACTGCTCAATGACAATGTCGCTGCTGTCTTCACTGGTTACAATAAATATATGACCCTCAGGGCAAATAGGCTGAAAGCGCTTATATGTCATCTGAATCAATGTCTCACCTGTACCCAGAATATCCAGAAATTGTTTTGATTTCTCTTTCCTGCTCAACGGCCAGAAACGGCTTCCCACTCCTCCGGCCATAATAATAACATATCTATTATCGGTCATAGTTGTTTTTTCAGTATAAAATGTAAATATATAAAATCCATATGACCATTCCTGATAAAGCCGAATGTGCAGAGAATAATTGCTAAATTTGCTAAAAATGAAGTGATGCTACGATTCCTCACTGCGTTTGGGTCATACTGGATTCTGCTTGGGAAAGTCTTCTCAAAGCCCGAAAAACCAGTGGTATACTACAAACAGACACTTAAAGAGCTGATTGATCTTGGTTATCATTCAATTGGAATCACTGCAATTATTTCCTTCTTCATGGGAGCCGTTATCACTCTTCAGACAGCATATAATACTGAAAATCCTATTTATCCTACATACCTTATCGGTCTTGGTTGCAGGGATTCAATACTGCTGGAATTTTCATCTACAATCGTTGCCCTAATACTTGCAGGCAAGGTGGGATCAAATATTGCCTCTGAAATAGGGACAATGAGAGTCACTGAACAAATTGACGCCCTTGAACTTATGGGAGTTAACTCAGCCTCGTACCTGATTCTTCCCAAGATAATAGCAACATTGGTCTTCAATCCATTTCTTACACTAATAAGCATTATAGTAGGAATAGTTGGCGGTTGGATTGCCGGCACTGCATCAGGGGTTATTACTTCACAGGATTTTGTATACGGAATCCAATATGCCTTTATACCTTATTATGTCACATATGCAATTATCAAGACAATCATTTTTGCCTTCATTATCGCCTCTGTATCGGCATTCCAGGGTTATTATGTTGAAGGTGGCTCTCTTGAAGTTGGCCGTGCCAGTACAAAAGCCGTAGTATACAGCAGTGTAATCATTCTGCTGTTTAACGTTATCCTTACACAACTATTGCTGTCATGATCAGAGCTGAAAACATTACCCTGGCTTTTGGTGATCGCGAAGTTCTGAAAAACATCTCAGCCACCTTCGAACCCGGTAAGACCAACCTTATTATCGGGAAGAGCGGGTCAGGCAAGACTGTTTTTCTAAAATGCCTGGTGGGCCTCCTAAATATTAACAATGGCAAAATCTGGTACAGCGATTCCCTTTTCTCAGAGCTTGACTTCCGGTCAAGAAAAGAAATCCGCAAAGAGATGGGAATGCTCTTTCAGGGAAGCGCCCTTTTTGATTATATGACGGTTGAAGAGAACGTCAGGTTTCCGCTTGATATGTTCACCACCCATACTTATAAAGAAAAGCTTAACAGGGTAAACTTTTGTCTTGACAGGGTAAATATTGTCAATTCAAACAAACTCTATCCCTCTGAACTTTCCGGTGGAATGAAGAAACGCGTGGCAATTGCCAGAGCAATAGCACTTAAGCCCAGGTATCTTTTCTGCGATGAACCTAACTCAGGTCTTGATCCCAAAACTGCCATTGTTATCGATGAGCTCATTAAGGAAATAACCGCTGAACTCAATACCACAACAATAGTAAATACTCATGACATGAACTCCGTAATGGAGATAGGTGAAAAGATTATCTTCATTGAAGATGGCGAAAAATGCTGGGAGGGAAGCAACAGGGAGATTCTTCAATCAGACTGTGCTTTGCTCAATGATTTTGTATTTGCCAACGCACTGGCAAAACAGTTGAAACAATCATCAGAGATCTGATAAGTCCTTGCTCTTTTTAAGTCTCTCTTTTATTTTGTTCCCAAAGACAAAGTTCAGGCCCATTCTTAAATGCACTGTATTCCAGTTTTCCGGAATCCTGAAAGTACTTTCACCACTTGTTGCTTTCGTCCATTTTAAGGGTATATTATCAACAAGGGTATAAAACTGGAAATAACCTCCCCTGAAAGCCAGACCAAGACCCACATTGTCAAATCTCTGGTTTGCAGCAGTATACGCCAGTGTGGTCGAGAACACGTTCCCGAAGTTCAGGTTTGTCGAAAGGGTAACTGATTCATGTGCCTGTTTGCCAATGAATTTGGTTTGAGATAACAGACCAAATGAGAGGAAATCAGTAAGGTTATAGCTTCCTGCAAAAGTCAACCCCATTGGCAGGAATGTGGTAAAAGGCTCAGGATCGTCAACCACTGAAACTGTGCTTAGCAAGGTATCGGTAAACTGCTGAATCATATCTTCGAAAGTCAGAGTTTCATCATATACATCCTGCATACTGTTACCGCTCAGCTCTATTTTGCTGTCTGTGATAAGCTTTACTCTTTCATCAGTCTTCCATCTTATAAATCCAAGGTCTGTTAAAGCTGCTGATACTGACAACCTGTCCGTAAACCTGTATTCTGCCCCAACATCAATTCCTAAACCGGGATTGCCCATCCTGGTTAAATATGAAACAACGCCTTTTGCTGAATTTAACTGTTCCCTGTCAATTTTCATACTATCCAATGAACCATCATTACCTGCATAAGCAATAACAGGTCCGCATATGTTAAGCGCCATATCCGCATCGAGGGTATAAGAATTATCATCATTTACCTTAAGGCCCAGGCCATTGTTATCGAGGCTTCCCGTTGCCACACCAAAAAGGATCTTTCCTCTTACCCCTATACGGAGCTTTTCGGTTATGTCTTTTGACGCTCCAAGTCCAATCTCATGAAAGTACTTAGCATCTGTCCTTAAAGCAGACAGATCAACTCTATGCCCGTTAAAACCTGCACTACCCTGAATGCCAAGTTTAAGCATGTCTCCCGGAAAAACTATATTACACTCAATGCGCTCTGTGAGGTCAAGGGTAATATAGAGGTCATTGAGGACCGTAAACCCCAAACCAAAAAGCTGAACAGAAACCTGGGGCTCAATGGAATTAGCCTTGTTGAGCTTGTCAAGAAAATTATCCAAAGGCTCACCTTCTTCCTGGAAAGCAATAGTAGAGTCCGAAATAACGCCATTAAGGAACAGATCGGAGAAACCTAAGAAATTATTATCAAGGTTCACTGAAATGTCTGACACAACAGGTAATCCAACAAAAACCTTGTTGGTCGGTCGTAAAACAGGATTAAGTGTTGTTCTTTGAGGAAGATTCATGAAATAAAGTGTCTGATTACTTTGTGCCCCAACCTCATAAACAGTTACTGCAAGAAGCAGAATTATCAAAAGATGTAATCTCGTCGACATAGTGTGAGTTTTAAATACCCGCATTTAATTCGTAATTATACAAATAACCATCAACTCCTCCAAAGATAAAGCTCCATCTGCTTTTTGTTGACAGTTTACCGGCAGAGAATAGTCCTCCACCATTTCTGGGGAAACCATTCGTTATAGTACCGTTTCTATTAATCAGATAGATCATTTGCTTGCTTTCCTCCCATAATCCAAGCTTTCTGTCAGAGGCAGAGAAAATAAATCGGTAAGGTCCCTTAATACTTGTGGTCTCAAAAGTTTTTGTAAATATCTCTTCTCCGTCATTATTATAAACAAATAAAGTGCCTTCATCAATATAAATATATTCATTCTTCCCATCGCTGTCAAGGTCAAAAGAATCAAATGAATGATGGGCTGAAAAACCCTTCAGGCTGGTCCTGCTGACACTCCCGTCAAACTTAACATTTATGATTGTGCCATCAGTTGTGGTGAATACTAATGACGGTTCAACACCTGGCTGAAGTCTTATTGAAGATCCTTTTGCTTTAGAGACCGGTTCCTTGATATTCACCCTGATATTGCCCGTCCGATCGAGCAGGTAGACTGCCTGGTCATCTGCAGTAACGAGATAGTCTTTCCCCTTTACCCTGAAAAAAGTCACCTGCCCTTCAGTTTTGCCTTTTGTGGTGAATTGGTTCCATCCCTTTACCGGTGTTCCGGATCTGTCATACATATATATTTTACGATCATCACCTGATATGCATAACCTGTACTCTTTGTTGCCTTCATAATCAAAAAGCCCCAGAGAATTTGATGCCGGAGACTTCAACTTGACCGGGTATTTATCAACATAGTTGCCATTACGGTCTATCATATGGATATAATCCTTCCCGGTAAAGAGGAGCTGATTCTTTCCATTCTTGTAGTAATCAACCATAAATACATCACCTCTTATCTGTTCTCTTACTGGCGCTTCCCATAGAATCTTGCCTGCAGAGTTTAACAGGTAAATATTGTACAGCTTATCCTGAACAAATATTTCGGTAGCCCCGGTGTTGTGATTTGTAAAGAAGAATGGTTTCATTGCCAGCTCAGCTTTAAGCTTTGTTTTCCATAGAAGCTGTGACTCCTCTCCCTCAATTATCGCAGAGCCTGATGAAGGGCCAGAGGGCTCAGCTGAGAAACCTGTTGCATCTCCCTCATTGCCATCGCTGTATCTGAACGAGATACTGGTATATATCATATCATTGCTTGGGCTGAGGCATAAACCAATGCCATCAAAACCTGAGAACGAAACCGAATTAACGGTGGCTGAAGCTGCCGGGGTTAAATAATCAGAAAGCATCCTGCCAATTGAACTGCCTGCAATGAAAAAGAAAAGCGAGCCTTTGGTTGGAAGCGATTTACTCATCTCTCTGAAATCGGAATCATTTATTAGTGTATTGTCATTATCGGAATGGAGTCTGATATTGATAAGTATCTCAGGTCTGTCAGCAAAAATCATGTATGATCGGCAAAAGGTAACCCATTTATCATCCCCGCTCTCGGATGATTCTCCTGACAACATCGAGGCAACACCGGTAAAAGGCATTTTGTATATAATTATCGTTTCATCCTTTTCATTCTTTGAGGTTGAAGTAAAATGCTTTTCTCCAAGCCCCATTGACCTGTATTTGGCCGATAGCTTTTCTTTCAAAACCATCTCCGCTGTCTGTCTGTCTGACATTCTGAAGAAGACTGCTGCTGTAGTCTCTGCATTAAAGGGTAAAGTTGCTTTTGTTACTTCAGCGCCCGTATAGGGGCTCAATGCCAGGGCCAGATCTGTTGCATTTATTGAAGCTGCATCATTTGATGCTTCACCGGTAATGGCAGGTCGGTTCATTATTGTCCTGAAACTCAGGGTGCCTTTTGGTAACACCTCATGAATGCCTGGTTCAGCCGGGGCAATATCAATGATTTTATCAACCCCCACTCCTGCTCCTGCAGTGGACAGAAATCCGCTTATGAATACTCCGTCATCTCTATACAAAACATCACCACCGGCTGCAATAGCTAATGATGATATACCGGAAATTTCTTTAGGGATTATGAAGCTTTGCAGAAATTTTGGTAAATTTCTGAATAATACAAATAGGTTCTCCATCTCTTCGCCAGATGCACTGGTAACAGAACTGAAACCCTGTTGATTTCTGATATCAGAGCCTGTATTCCTGTTATTCAACGCATTAGCAACAAGACTTTCTGAAGGAGAAATGACTGCTATACCTGATGTTAATGCAACATGGATAGTTACTTTTTCTTTCCCTTTTCCATATGTGGCTGATAATGATTTAACCCCGCCCAGTTCTTTAAATACATTGGTCGTTGCACCCGAGCGATTTAATAATTGTGCAAGGTGCCTGATATTAGCAGACGGCCCGGTATTCATGACTGCAAGAGGGATGATCTTGTTTTGTCCTACGTTATGGAATGAAATCAGAACTTTCCTTCCGCTAATTAACTCCCTCAATTCCCTGCTGCCGGTTATGCTGTCAATAGACTCAGCTGCAGATTCGATCATGTCAGCCCACTTCATTGTTGACAGCCTGATCATTAAGCCGTTATGGTCTGTTGTTTTAGTAAGCAGTTCCGGGAAATCTGGCGTCTCAACGATAAAGACGGCATCTGATGGTATTGCAAGCCATGGATCAATTACAACTATCTTCTTTTCTTTCAAAATGAAGTAGCCTGCAACAAGTAGTGCAACTGTCAGCAACCCGACTAATATAATACCGGTTTTCCTGCGCACAGAATTAAAGACTCAATTCCTGTTTCAAAATTATAAAATATTGCATTGCTTTGTCATAAACAGATGAACTACCAAAAAACTACTGTGCTGTGAAACATTGTTACTTTTATAAGTTAGGAATACTTTTTGATAAGATTCTTCAAATTACTGGATGATATGAGGTATCTTATAATATTAATACTTCTGATTCTTGCTTTTCAACCAATACAGGCCCAGACAGTCACGATACTTGACATGGAAGACGGTAAGCCCGTGGCTGATGTAGCGGTTTGTAATACCGCGCATACACTCTTTTATTATTCAAGTCCTGCCGGTAAAGTATCTCTGTCTGAATTTAAGGATGATCAACTGATTTATTTTCAGCATTTTTCTTATGAACACGTATCATTTACTAAAGAGGAGCTAAAGAAAGCCAGATGGATAGTCAGGTTGAAGACAAAAATCTTTGAGGTAGAGGAATTTATTGTATCAGCAAACAGGTGGGAACAGAAATCTGATGAAGTTCCAAATCATATAAGTTTTGTTAGTGCCCCGGTAATCAGGTTTACTAATCCACAGACAACTGCAGACCTGGTTTCAACAAGCGGTGAGGTTTATGTTCAGAAAAGCCAGCTTGGCGGCGGCAGTCCTATGATGAGGGGCTTTGCCACAAACAGGGTGCTTATTGTTATTGACGGAGTCAGAATGAATAACGCTATTTATCGTGAGGGCAATATTCAAAACATTATATCGCTGGACCCAAATATCATTGACCGTACTGAGATTATCTTCGGCCCTGGAGCTACCATATATGGCAGCGATGCAATTGGAGGTGTTATGGATTTCCATACCAAAAAGGCACTGTTTTCTACCAGCGATACCGCCTACTTCAAGGCAGAAGCAATGGCCAGATACTCTTCAGCCTCTAAAGAAAAGACCGGACATATTGACCTGAATATCGGTGGAAGAAAACTCTCTTTTCTTTCTTCATTTTCCTGGTCTGATTTCGGTGATTTGCGGATGGGATCAAAAGAACATTCTGAATACCTCAGGCTTAACTACCAGGCAAATACAAGCGGCGGAGATCTTATTGTAACGAATGAAGATGCCAGGATCCAGGTTGGAACCGGCTATTCACAGTTTAATACTATGAACAAGCTGCGCTTCAAAGCTGGCAAATACCTGGATATTAATCTGGCAAATCACTACTCTCATATTTCTGACGTCCCTCGTTACGACCGGCTTATACAGGAAAAAAACGGTACTCTCAGATATGGAGACTGGTATTACGGACCTCAGGTATGGGTTATGACGGACATGGATCTGCATCTGACCAAACCATCAGCTATTTATGATGAGATGAGGTTAATCATTGGGAGACAGGATTACAGGGAAAGCCGGCACGACAGGAAAATTGGCGACAAAACACTTAATGAACAGGTTGAAAAAGTTAAAATATGGTCGCTGAATCTTGATCTTGACAAATCCCTTAATAATAATCGTGAACTGCTATACTATGGTCTTGAATACATAAGGAATGACATCAAGAGCACAGCCGACACAATGAACATCATGACAGGTATGGCAGGCCCTGCTGGTTCGCGATATCCAAATGGAAAAAATATTTATAACAGTTTTGCCCTTTACGGGGGTTATAAAAATAATCTCTCAGCCAAATTGACATTTAATACGGGCCTGAGATATAATTTTGTGTCACTTAACTCTAATATTGCTGACAATCAGTACTATAACTTCCCGTTCACAGAAATAGAAACTGCAAACAGTGCTGTTACCGGTGCCGCCGGAATTGTTTACCGACCTGACAATAAGAGTGAATTTACATTTAATATCTCAACCGGCTTCAGGGCTCCCAACCTTGATGATCTCGGAAAGGTGTTCGAATCAGCTCCGGGTGTTGTTGTGGTGCCAAATCCCGATCTCAAACCTGAGTATATTTATAATGCAGATATCGGTATTTCCAAAGACTTCTCGAAGATTCTTCATACCGAATTTACAGGATTTTTTTCGTGGCTGGACAATGCTATGGTACGCAGGGAATTTCTTTTTAACGGAGAAGATTCAATATTGTACCAGGGTGAGCTTAGCGGTGTGTATGCTTTGACAAATGCCGGGTATGCCATTGTTTACGGAGCCACATGTAAACTTGAATTTAAACCTCTGTCAGTTCTGAGAATTAAATCAATCCTGACATTTACTGAAGGCCATGATGATGCAGATGAACCTCTGAGACATGTACCACCACTTTTTGGCTCGACACATGTTGTTTTTGAAAAGCACTCTGTCAGGGCTGACTTATATGCAGTATACAATGGAAGTAAGACTTTTAAAAACCTTGCCCCGTCTGAAAAAGATAAAGCTTATCTGTACGCTGCCGATAAGAATGGAGACCCATGGTCACCAGGATGGTGGACGTTGAATTTTAAAGCAAGCTATAACCTGGCAAACAGGATGGAAATTGCCACAGGAGTCGAGAATATTCTTGATCTGAGATACAGACCCTATTCTTCAGGCATTGTCTCTCCGGGTCGCAACTATATCATCTCTCTCAGAGTGCTGATATAGCATCGGATGCCGTGATCGGGGCCTCTTTTTTTATCCAAAATGATTAAGTAATTTTATGCCTCCTTTTAAAGAAGGGTGAATAATGGGAGGCAGTTTTAACCTTATTGAAGTAAAAACAAAAAAAGATATCAGGGAGTTTTATGATATCTCGGACCAGATCAACCGGAATGACCCCAATTGGATTAAGCCTCTCTTTGTCGATATTGAATCTGTCTTTAATCCTTCTCTAAACACTCAGTTTCGCAATGGAGACGCTATCCGCTGGATCCTGAAGGACAGCAATGGAGAAAATATTGGTCGCGTTGCTGCATTCTACAACAAAAAAATTGCCGGAAATGATGAGATACCTGTCGGCGGAATGGGCTTCTTCGAATGCATTAATGATTATGATGCTGCTGAATTACTCTTTGATGCATGCCGGAAATGGCTGTCAGACAATGATATGAAAGCTATGGATGGTCCTGTTAACTTCGGGGAACGTGACCGCTGGTGGGGTCTGCTCGTTGACGGATTTCTTCCGCCCAACTATTGCATGCCCTACAATCAACCTTACTATAAAGAACTTTTTGAGAAGTATGGCTTCAGAAACTATTTTGAACAATATACCTATTATATGCCTGTGACCGCTGAAAGACTCAATGATGTCATTAAGGTAAAGGCAGAACGCATATTCTCTAATCCTGATTATACATTCAGGTACATGAGAAGGATTGAAATAAGGGATATTGCACGAAACTTCATGATAGTCCATAACAAAGGATGGGCACATTTCCCGGGAGTAAAGGCTATAAGTATCGGACATGCAAGATTACTACTGAAGAATCTTAGAAATGTCGTTGATGAAAAGCTGTTATGGTTTGGCTTTTACAGGGGAGAACCTATCTGCTTCTTTTTAATGTTACCTGAAGTGAATCAAATTGTCCGTCACCTTAATGGCAAACTTAATATCATAGGAAAAATCAAATTCATCTGGCATAGATATCTTACCAGGGAGCTTACCAAAGCCTTTGGCCTTATCTTTGGCATTGTGCCGGAACATCAGCGCAAAGGTGTTGAAGGGGCACTTATCATGTCATTTGCAAAACTTGCCCTGTCAAAGGGATTCACTTATAAAGAGCTGGAGTTCAACTGGATCGGAGACTTTAATCCTTCTATGATGCACCTTCTTGATCAGATTGGCGCCAGAATAATAAAGACACACATAACTTATCGCTACCTTTTTGACAGAGAGGCTCCTTTTGAAAGGGCTCCAATGGTAAATGTCTGAGAATCCTCCTTTCAGAAAGGTTTATAACCAATTATTTCACGAACCTCCCTGACTGTTTTTGACGCACTTGCTCTTGCTTTGCCAGCACCCTCGGAAACTACTTTTCTAATGTATGCTTTATCATCAAGTATTTCGTTGATGCGTAATCTTATAGGCTCAATCGCTTTAATAATATCCTCAGCAAGTTGTTTTTTCATATCTCCGTACCGTATCTCACATGAAGCATGCTTTTCCCGGAAGAAATCCAGCGTTGTCGGGTCTGAGACAACCTCCATAATGGTAAACAGGTTTTTAACAGGCTCCGTGGGTGTCGATCCGGGTTTTACAGGGCCTGTATCTGTCACTGCCCGCATCACCTTTTTGCGTATCTCCGGTGGAGTGTCGACGAGAAAAATACCGTTACCCTCACTCTTCCCCATTTTTCCGGTCCCATCGAGGCCGG